>NZ_JAUBOV010000168.1:0-3986 GCF_036700405.1 Microcoleus sp. T3_D1 | reverse complement strand
AGAACTCCTGGCCTATATAGTTTTTTTTCTGTAATTTGTCAAGTACAATTTATACCAAATTAGATGCGATTACCCTGCTACCAACGGCAGCGATTATAACAATATCGGCGGCACTTCTGGGGCAATTAATGCTACTGGCACAATTAGTTTTGTGACTGGTGAAACATCAAAAACCATCACTCTGGATGTGTTGGGCGACACCGTAGTTGAAGCTGATGAAACTATTACCATCACCCTGTCATATCCCACAGGTGTCGCAGCGGCAACACCGATAATTACTGCTGATACTGCTACCACAACTATTATTAATTACACTCCACCAACACCGATACCGATACCAGCACCACCAACACCGCCGACACCGCCGACACCGCCGATAACAACGCCGACACCAACACCGACACCAACGGATAATCGCCCGCCAGTTGTAAATCGTCCTGTCTTGTCGCAAGGAGGTTATAAAACCAATGAGTTGATCTTTGCTGCAAACACCGATACTGACCCCGATCCGGGCGATCGCATTAGTTATACGATCTGTCTGGCCGATTACAATGCTTTGAATTCGTCTGCATTCACTTGGGAGACAGCTCTCAACCGCGGTTCCTATCGCCAGCCGGTAGATGGGTTAAGTTTTCCTCAAATTCCTCTCCCCTCGTGGTTAACTTTCAATCCCGAAACCCGTACTATCAATTTAGATGCGAGTCGCCCAAAATCTTTCAACTATTGGCTGAAGGTAACGGGAACGGATGCGTCTGGTGCCAGTGTTAGCGAACTCGTTCGGTTCAAGAGTAACAGTTTCGGCGGTTTTGTGATTGACAATTACATTGCTGGTGCTACTGTCTTCTTAGATGCCAACAAAAACGGCATACTCGATCCTAACGAACCGTCTGCCATAACTAGCCCTAATGGTGAATTCGATCTGAATCTCGCCTCCAACATTTTTGACAAAAATCAAAACGGGGAAATTGACCCAGAAGAAGGCAATTTAGTTGCCATAGGTGGCACCGATACTGCCACGGGTTTACCGCTAGAAACACCAGTTACCGCACCACCAGATGCTACTGTTGTCACCCTTTTAACCAGCTTAGTTGCTGACTTAATCGACAAAGGAGTTACATCAGAACAAGCACAAGCTTCCGTCAAAAAATCCCTTGCCATCCCCGCTGATGTTGACCTAATTAGCTTAGATCCCATCAAGGCAACCAACAACAACGAACCAGGCGGAATCGCAACTTTATCCGCAATGGTGAAAGTCCAAAACATCATCACTCAAACTAGCGCTTTGATTGACGGTGCTTCTAGTGCATTGACTAAGGATATTGTCAAGGCTGTTGTCAGTTCAATTACGAGTCGAATTCAATCCAGTACAGTTTTAAACCTCAGCAATGCAGCAGATTTAGAACCAATAATTCAGCAATCTGTCAGTAGAATCAAGCAAGTTGACCCCAGTTTTAACAGTCTAAACTTCACCCAACTTGCCTCGCAAGCTGCGACAGTAATGGCAACAGCAAATCAACTCATTGATGCCGCTGTCTCCAGCACAACAGGAACATCCATTCCCGAAGCAGTCGCCCGCGTCCAAAAAGTATCTTTGGGCGAAACTACTCAAGACTTTAAAGCAGTTGGTGCGGGAAGCAAGCCAATTTCCCAGTTAGTTGCTGAGAATACTGGTGCTGCTTTAGATAGCAAAATTCAAGACACAACCTCGCCTGCGCCTGGGCTTGCGGTTCCTGTTGTTACCGGTGACGCGGAGTTGGGCAGCGATTCGCCCGATCGCATTCTTGGTACAAATGACGACGATATCCTGAATGGCGGCAGCGGAAATGATGCTTTGATGGGCATGAGGGGCAATGATTACCTCGACGGTGCGATCGCAAATGACTCTCTTTTCGGAGGCAAAGGTAACGATATTCTGCTGGGAGGTAGCGGTAATGATGCCTTGTTTGGCAGCCGCGGTTCTGACATTTTGAATGGCGGTGATGGTAACGATATTCTGCTGGGAGGTAAGGGTGATGATTTGCTGACTGGCAGTTTAGGAAGTGATATTTTGACGGGAGGTGAGGGTAATGATAAATTCTTGCTTTCCACCAATTCTGGCATCAATACTATCTTGGATTTTGAGGATGGCCAAGATTTGCTAATACTCGCCAACAATCTCACTTTCTCTCAACTCTCAATTACTCAAGAAAACAGTTCAACTTTCATCCGTTTGTCAGCAACCGATGAAATTTTAGCCTCTCTCAATGGAATGTCTGCCAGCTCAATAAGTGCTGCCAATTTCAACCTAGCTTAGAGGAGTCGTAGATACAGCAGATTGCAGTTTATGAAGTGCAGGACACGGCATTGCCGTGTCCCTACGGGGAGCGATATAAAATCCATTTCAGCTACTCTTGTGCTGAATTTTGCGTTTCGCTGCACCAATACCTAGAATCCCAAATCCGGCTAAAGTACCGAAGATAGTAGCAGGTTCTGGTACTGGTTCAGCAGATTCTTTTTCAAACGATCCTTTAATGGCGATCGCATCGTTAGCGCACTCGGCAAAAAAGTTAGCAATATAGTTCCCCGAAGGCATTGAGGATTTATTGAAACTGAATCCAATGGTTTGAGAACCTACGGCATTAAACTGAGCGAAATCAAGACCGAGGACGCTCAAAGTTGCTGGTGTTAAAAAATTAATTTCTCCTACTTTTGTACCCGTAGCTATTGAGTTGAGAACAGTCCAGTTTCCTGTTTGTTGAAAATAGGGGTCTGTGGCAGCTAAATCGCCCATTGATGGGGTTCCGCCTTGAGATGCCACTACCGTATTGAATTGGTTTAAATTGCTAAAGCCAGAGTTAGTTTGAGTGACGTTTTTCGCTGTAACATTTTTGTAAACGCCTGTTGTCGCCACGCTGGAGTCATTTCCTTCGGCAAAGCGGATACCAAACAAGCTGCCGTTTGCGTTAGCTGTATTGAAGTTTTGACCGGAAAAATTGAAGAATAAATCGCCGTAGTTGATGTTGCCTCTTTGAGCTAGTGGGTCGGCATATCCTGCTAAACTTAGATTAGAGTTGATGGCGATGAAAGCTGTATCTGATGTTTCTTTGATGGCGATGCCGTAAAATTCAAATTCCCCGCCGCCGATTTGGGGCCCTGTCACGCCGTCGTTGAAGGAATCGATCGCATAATTCCAGCCATGAGATAGCGTTGCTGCTGTAGCTTTTTGTTGCTGTAGTGCGAAAAGGGCACATAAAATAGCTACTGAGTAAGTCCAGTGGATGCTGTTTTTAGCAATGGATTTCATAAAATGCTCCCTGGGAATCATTGTTAAATTGTCCAGTCTGCTCGATCGACTGTTTTTAATTTTCAGTCAATCATACCTTCAGGCCGAATTTCTTAAAGTTTTGCTAAAAATTTGGTCTGGCAATTGCATCATATTAAATAGATTGCTTAAAACACCCAACCAATGCCAGTAGCTAAATATAGCAATCCTCGCATCAGTTGTAAAAATATGTAGGGGTAGTGCTAAGAGTGCCTACCCCACCCAAGGCGGTGCAACCGGGCGTGGGTTTTGCCCCTACAAGAATTACACAAATCATTTAGGATTTCTACATAGGACTTACGCAGACACAGGGCGAACGCATCTAAATTTCATGTTAACAGAATCTGGTAAGCTGTTCGACATCTAAACTGCATTAACTAAGTTACCTTTATTGTTTATTTTTCGGTTCCATTTCATAATTAGTTCTCCTTCATTTAACAGTTTATGTAACAGTGATTCTAGTTTTTCAATTGATTCAAATAATCTATTAGCAACATATTCCTTGGCAGAATGCCATACTAATTCAACTAAATTATAATCAGGGCTATACTTGGGCAAAAACTCTATGATTAGATTCGGCATCTCTTCGGCTATTTTCTGCAAAGTCGCTGCTTTTTTATGAAAACTAGCGTTGTCCAAAATTATCACAAACTTACAGCCCTTATCTTTAAAGTCTTCTGCTAAA
>NZ_JAUBOV010000024.1:21033-87831 GCF_036700405.1 Microcoleus sp. T3_D1 | reverse complement strand
CAATTACTCCCAATCCAGCGCCGGTACCCAATGTTTTGCCGATCGCACCCACAATTACTCCCAATCCAGCGCCGGTACCCAATGTTTTGCCGATCGCACCCACAATTACTCCCAATCCAGCGCCGGTATCCAATGTTTTGCCGATCGCACCCACAATTACTCCAAATCCAGTGGTTGCGCCTGCTGCTGCGCCGATAAATCTCGCACCGATACCGACACAGGTGCTCGCAGCCAACCAGCCTCCCAGCACAAATCGTTTATTTTCGCCCAGCTTGCAAGAGCAAAACCAGATATCTAATTCCTTGCAACAGCGCAATTCACCTCCCGCGTCTGCGAATCTTGACGCTTCCAAGTTGCCACCTAACCTCGGCGCTGTTATTTTTCCCGTCGAGGATAGATTTACCAGCGAGTTTGTCGATTACCTAAATTTGCCATCAACAAATGCGATCGCCACCCTAGAAGATGCCCAAAATACCCTTCGTGGCGTCCAACAAGCCACAGGCATCAAACCAGCTCTCATTTATATCAGCTTTGTACCCAGGGGTTCTACAGTCGCTCGGCCTTACAGCAGTTCCCCCGTTTTGCGCGTAGAACAGCAAATTCAAGCCTCTGACGAACTGGAAATGATGGTGATCGCCCCGGAAGGCGTGCCCGTTCGCCAGCGCATCTCTGGAACCTCTCGCGCCGAGGTAATGGAAGCTGTTCGGAGATTTCGTACTGAACTGACTAATCCGGTAAAGCGCAATACTAAAAGTTATTTGCCATTGGCTCAGCAGCTCTACCAGTGGATAGTAGCGCCGCTCGAAGCAGAGTTGCAAGCTAAAGGCATTGAGAATTTATCTTTTATCTCAGATATGGGGTTGCGATCGATACCGATGGGTGCCCTGCACGACGGCAAAGGCTTTCTGGTAGAGCGTTACAGTGTGGGATCGATGCCGAGTCTCAGTTTGACGGATACCAGCGCCACCAATTTTAAAAATACCCAAGTTCTGGCAATGGGGGCGTCGCAATTTCCAGAGATGAGTCCTTTACCTGCGGTGGAACTAGAAGTATCGACAATCACGCCGCAGCAGTGGCCGGGCAAGTCTTTCTTGAACGAAGCTTTCACCCTGGCTAATTTGAAATCGCAGCGCCAGCAGTATCCTTTTGGGATGATTCACTTGGCTACTCACGCCGAATTTCGATCGGGAGAGCCCAGCCAATCCTTTATTCAGTTGTGGGATACTAAATTGCGTTTGGATCAGTTGCGGCAAATGAATTGGCACAGCCCGCAAGTTGAAATGTTAGTTTTGAGTGCTTGCAAGACTGCTGTGGGCGATCGAGAGGCCGAGTTGGGCTTTGGCGGTTTAGCCGTGCAAGCCGGGGTTAAATCGGCTATGGCGACTCTTTGGTATGTCAGCGACGAGGGCAGTTTGGGTTTGATGACGGAGTTTTACGGGCAGTTAAAAACTGCTCCGATTAAAACAGAAGCACTGCGGCAAGCGCAATTAGCGATGTTGCGGGGAGAAGTGCGAATTGAAGGGGGGATGCTGCACACTTCTGTTGGCAATCTGCCGTTACCCCCGGAATTGGCAAACACGACGAGTCAGAATTTCTCTCATCCTTATTATTGGTCTGCTTTTAGAATGATTGGCAATCCTTGGTAATAAGGTTTGTTTTAGTCGATCGACTGTTTGACTTTGCGGGCGATCGACTGTTTGACTTTGCGGGCGATCGACTCTTAGCAAATTGTGAGAGAGGAAGTATGAATGGAGGGGTACTGATAATTGCCGGTTTTGTAACGTCTCTTCCATTTTAAGTTAATCTGTGCTGCCATCACGAAGGCAATTCCCTATTTCCATTACTTCGCTTCAGCAACCCCACACGGGAAACAGACTCGCTTTTATCTATCATATTGCGTTAGCACCTCAGCCAATTTGTAAACTTCCATCTGAGTCATAAAGTCAATCAAGTCAAGACAACGCACTTGTAGGTTTTTGTCTTGGCTTTGACTGTACAATTGCAGGACTAATTTACTAACTTGGTCTGCTTTAATCCTTCCACGCTGACGAATATCAGAATCATCTGACCTCAAGCCTTCGAGAAAGCGATCGCACACTCGATAAGTAACCTCATTTGGAAGTTTAGCTGTTGTCTTTTCCAAGGCATGAATTAAGTTGTAGTCGTCATTATAAAATGCTCGACTATCAACAAATGCCTCCACTAAACAGATGTAATCACCCAGTTCATCTCCCTCAAGATGCAAGAAGCACCTAGCTGCTTGAGAACGCACTTTTTCAGTCGAATCATCAAAAAAAGATATTAATTTATTTTCACAAAACTCCCGAAAGTGTGCTATACGAAAGTTAGTTACAAATATTTCAGCAGCAGCGATGCGATGAGTTTCTGTACTAGACAGGCAAAGTTCTGCCAGCCAACGTGCCTCTTCGATATTTAGAGATGCTACACAGGCTTGTCTAGTCCCAACCTTTACTACTTCCGGTAACTCACACATAATCATCCGTTCAACAATCGATGCCAGCACTTTAAAATGCGTTTGTAAAGCATAGTACAAAAAATCCTCAACAGTGTGAGTTCCTAGAAGTGCATCTTCGGTATTGCAAAGTT
This sequence comes from Microcoleus sp. T3_D1, assembly GCF_036700405.1. Taxonomy (NCBI): domain Bacteria; kingdom Bacillati; phylum Cyanobacteriota; class Cyanophyceae; order Oscillatoriales; family Microcoleaceae; genus Microcoleus; species Microcoleus sp. T3_D1. The sequence goes on along the minus strand of NZ_JAUBOV010000024.1, from coordinate 85,224 downwards.
GCTGAAACAAGCTGACAGCTAAATCTCGGTCATAATTCAACATTGCTGTTAGTGCTTCAACAGCACACGATCTAACAGCAATCGAAGAGTCTTGAACTATCTGTTGGAGATGTTCCCGAAAGTAAGATCCGCGATTTTTATCCGCAAAAATTAGTTTAGCGATGGCACTTACAGCACTACCTCGCGTGGAATTAATTCCAGCATTTAAAATATCACCACCATAGTAAACCTGTCCGTTGGAAGTCTCTTGTTCTGGGTTAGGGTCGTTTAAGGCATACCAAGTTACAATATCAAAAGCCTCTTGAGACCAAGCTAAATCAGCTAATTTCCCCATCAGCCAACTAATCGAACGACCACAAGGATAATTAGGTAATTGGTGGCAAAGCTGACATACCATAAAAGCAGTTTCAAAATCTATATCAACTTCTGCAAGACCGCGTAAAACTGCATTAAAATAAGATGAATTCGCGCTATCGGGAAACCGCCCTATTAATCCAGCAAAGCGCAAAGGCTCCTTTTTTACTTGGCTTTCTAAAAGTCTAGATAACTCATAAGCTCCACCTATTATTTGCCCAGTCCGCTGAAATCCAGTTCTAACATCATTGTAATCATAACAAGCAATAGCCTTTAACCATTGCTTATCCGTCATGTTGGTTGCTGCTTTATTAGGAATTGGAGAACCAACAAGCCAAGCTTCGCTTGACTTTGGAGGTTCTATTTTGCCGAGAGGCTTTAGCCACTCTAAGCTTGTGAACTTGCGTTTCCATTCTTGTAGCCGATGATTAATTGCGTCTGTGCGTCGAGAGACAGCGATAGCATCTAATAAAACTAGCTGTGAATAACCTCGAAATTGACGACCTATATAATTTTTTTCATCATCTGTGTAGTAATCAAAAATGATTGCTTGAAGTTGTAACAACTTTTCTTCATTGCAATTTGGAGTAGTTGCTTCTATTAGCTGTCTGGTAGTCCAATAGGGAGCAGCCAAAGTATTTCCATTACTCACTAAATATCCTGTTTTGAGTCGTACTGGTTTTTCGCAGAGGTAATCAATGGCTTCATCGGCAAATATTTCTCCATTCGCAGTGTAGGCACGAATCAACAGAAACTGGATTGTTTCAAAATTGGAGTTACGAAGATGCTGCTCTGCGAGGAGCGAAAAGTCTTCAGGATGGTTCGCAGCCAAATTCGATATTGCCTCTTCCATTCCACTTAATAAGGCATCATGAATCTCATAGCCTTTACCATAAATTCGGCAATACCAGACCAAATCAGGCCAAGGTGGATTATTTTGCTTCAGAGAGGTTAGATCCATCACCCGAAGCATAAAAGGAAGTAAGTAGTTAATAAAAGCTCTGGGAGCATTACGGACGCTTGCTATTAAAATTTCTTCTGAAAAATTGCTGTAAGGTAGGGCGCTAGAGCTTCGATCGAACAAATTGGGTTGTCCAGCAGCAATACTTAAATCTAAATACCGATTGAAATAGCAACCAATAGCTTCACAAGCCCATTCTGGACGATGTTTCGGTAAAGAATCTATTCTCATCCAGAAGTCACGATTAAAATCGATTATTTCTCGTGGTTCGTCCAGAATCCCTTCACCAATCAGTCGCAGGAAAAAGTCGAAAAAACGACGAGAAGGAACAAGTTCTGCCCCTTGTATAAGGTGGTTTAGCCGATTCTGCCATGCTTCTGATACGCCAATAAAAGGCTCTGCTAGCTCAGCCACCCGCTCCGGTATCTGCCTCTGCATAATAGATAGCAGCGTTATCGCTTGCTCGATACGCTCGTCGTTCTCATCCCTGAGCCATTTTTCTATTAATCGTAGAGAGTCTAGTAGTTGGAACCAACGAACCGAGCTACGCAAAGTTCGCCAGACTTGTTGTGTGATAGGCTCGGATTCGTCACCCATCAAGGGGGCTATAATTTCCCACTCCTCTTGTGTGGGGTCATCTAGCGCTGCAAGCAGGGAAAATACTACCTTTTTTATGTGAAAACGAATGTTAGAGCTAGTGAGTAAAGCTTGGAGGTCGGCAAGATAGCGATCGCGCTCTGCATCCCGCTCGTAAACTAAGATTTGGCGAACTTGAGCGCGGCGAAACAGATGTTGCTGTTCTCTATTTCCCAAAAACTCCAATAATTCCTGATCCTCACCTGCAAAACGACGGGCAAAAGCATAGTCAAAAAAACCTTCATGAAAAAATGAATACTGCTGCCCCTCTAGAATCAATACGTGTTCGGATGCCAGCCATTCAGCAGTCTTTCCATATTTATCCACACGAGCTTTGGGAGCAGACAACCTCTGATGTTTACTCATGTAATCACAGAGAGTGTATATTACATCCGTCCAATGCTCAGAAGCACCAAGCCGACCGTGAATAACATCCTTTTTATAGTCCCAGAACTTATCGTATATATCTTTGGCTGTCGTAAAGTTGAGGACATTAGCTTTTGAAACTTCTGCAACTTCGGCTAGCAATCTCAAGTGCAAAGGAATAGATAACAATTCAAGTTGCTTATTGTTCAGTAAGCTGCTATCTAATCCCAGTTCTGCAACCATCTCTCGCACTTTTTCGTGAGACAGGCGGCTAATTATCACTGTCTCGGCAATGCCATTCTCACCTGTTAAACGCTTAAGTCTGCAGTCATAATCTAGGTCAAACTTGCGACAGGCTAGTAGTAGACGCATTTGTGGATAAGCTTTAACCTGGTCGATGATTAGATCGATACATTCAAAAAACTGAGAATTGCGACCAGAAGCTTTACTTACAGCATCAAGCTGATCGATAATCAGGACACAATCACGCCCTTGTGCAATATTTGCTAGAACATGAGCAGGAGAACCGGGTAAATTTTCTAGCTGTTTTCCGATTAGATCGGGTGAGTCTGTTGGGTCTAAACGATCTACCCGAAAAGCTATTAACGGGATACCCTCTTTACGAAGCGCTTCCACAGCTTGAAGAATGACGCCGCTTTTACCAACTCCAGCTTCACCTGCAACTAATACACCGCCTTTACTATCTAGTGAGGTGAGCTTATTTAAAATAATGTCTACTTCATCTCTGGGGATTACTGCTCCTGCGATCGCTTCTTTCTGCAAACGAGAAAGGTAGCGATCGTTCACTCGATCGACAGCAGCCAAAACGTGAGGGTCTTTGCCCCACTCGCGACGGCGATAGCCTCTTTCTTCCAATAGGTAATGCCAGATATCATGTGCTGTTAACTCATTCCTAATTCTGTTTAGTGCTAGTTCAGCCAGTTCAATCCTTACAGTTTTTGAATCGCCCTCAACTAAAGCTGCTAAACGATTATCAACAGTATTAACCAGAAATTGCTCGCCAACTGTTTCCACTTTGACTCGCTTGATCGCTTCGTAAGCATCTGTGCGAGAACAATTCCCCCATTTCTCAAGGAGCGTATCGAAGTGACCAGATAGTTTTTTATTAAGATAAGTTTGCTCAAACTCTGTCAATGATGCAGCATCTCTTGCATCCATCGCTAACCTTTGCAATTCTTCTGCATCTTGAGTAGAAATAAATACACAAGAAACATCTGGATTACTAAGACTTCTCCAAAAGTCAGATAGGACTTGAACTTGTTGATCTTGCAAAGATTTTAGTGTCCAGCGCCCAAGCCCACTTTTTTGTCGCTTAACTTGATGATACTCCAATTTACCATTTCGACGAATAAAAAACTCTATGCCGTCTATACCTGGTGGTTCTAGACTAATAGAATCGGCTTTCTCATCCATGACATCAAGCATACAATGCACAGTCCACCGACCTTCATAGCGATTGCCTAGTTTGTCTGCTACCCCACCAGCAAAAGTCATATCGTCCCTCTCTTTTTAATCTCTGCTTAAAAAGGTTGCAGTATAAAACTTGCCACATCGTTATCTGTTAACCATTATGTGCGATCGCACCCTCAAAATCCTCTCAGCAACGGCGGATGCAGCAAAAGAACCCCAAAACCCAGGAAGTAGAGGGGGAGTACGTTTGATGTGTTGGTGCGCGTAAATGGCGCGATCGCCCCCTCCAGTGCAATTCCTAACCTCGTATCAATCTCCCTGCGGCAAATTCTCCAGCCAAACCTCTAAATCCTCGATCGACTGAAAATCTAACAATTCCTCTGCTAGAGTTTCAATTTGCTCGATCGACAAATCAGCAATTTTAGTGGTGATAGATTCCGGTAATGTTCCAACTCGCCGATTTAACAGACGGCGATTTAACAGACGTAAAATCAAGGCTCTTCCTTCTTGTTCGCGGCCTTGCACAATGCCTTGCACAATGCCTTGTTCAATGCCTTGTTCGATGCCTTCTTCCTTAGCTTCCCGATAAAACCGAGTTTCCTCAAGCGTAATCCCTAACATCGCCTCTGCCTCCCTTCGGTTCAAACTTGTAAACTTGTAAACCAGTATTGTCGTCAGCATCTCTATTATGGCGCGACTCGCTGCCTCAGATTCCTCCCGCTGCGATCGCGCCAGCAACAATCGCGCCGCTTCCGGCGTACTCGCTTCGTCGATAGTCGTCAAAGCCATCAGCGCCACCCCCAGCGGCAACTGTTCAATATCCCCCAACTCATCCAAATATACGCGATGCACCTGATTGCAGTTCAAGAGCGATCTATACGGATGCGTTTCTGATTGTTCAGTCGATCGACTCGGATAAATTACCACCGCTTCCCAATCTGTAAATCGCTGACGGTTGCGATAAAAATACAAAAACGACTCACCAAACAATCGCTCATAAAGCAATTCATCCCGCTGAAACTGCACCTCACAGAAATATACAACTCCAGGCTCAGCATCCGGTGGCAAAAACACCCCATCAATTTCAAACTTCGGTTCCTTCACCGCCACGGAGTCAAATCGATACTGTTCCGCATTCGATGGTGACTCTTCCAATAGCTCAAACAGCAGCGTCGGAGCTTCTTGAAATAACTTGTAAAATATTGAATCTCGACGCATTAACCCAACATCTCCTCTAACCTATGCAAATGCTCGAACCGTCAGTCGATTTTAGATCTTAGATTTTAGATTAGACTCGCCTTGATAAATCTGGGAGGTTGAGCTTTGGTCTAAAATTTGGGGAGTATCCACAACGATTGTCGGGGGCTTCCGTTTTTTTGCTGGTTGCAAAAACAGCAAATCGGTAATCAGCTCAATCAATTCTAAAGGATTCCAGATCGCCCCAGATCAAAAAATATCCTATATTTTCAGTCCTAGACGCACTCCCGACCAAGAAACGGGGTTTTTTACTTAATCTGTGGGTAAAAACGAAGGATTTTCCTAAAACCAGGTTTCGGGCCCCATCTGCGTAAGTCCTAATTTTGTTAATCGGCGATCGAATTTCGCCCATCAGGATTCCGTGTTTCCTTACTTGGAACTCGTCCAACCTCAAGCCCTCAGCCAGAATCAACAAGTCAGACTTGACGGGGTGACACTCGTCTGGTGGGTCAATAGTAGCTTGTTTGATGCGTCCGCGCGATCGCCCACTCGCACCTCAACAACCGCCAATCACTCATAATTGCCACAAAAATTCAAAATCTCAAACCCAAAACTGCCCAACGCCAGTACGATCGATCTAGTTAGCAAAAATAAGTAAAAACACTACCGGAGTAATTTTTATGGATCTGGTCGTACTCCAGAACTGGCTGGACAACATCTCCTTTGCCGTTTTGTTCTCCACAATGCTCATTTACTGGGTTGGCGCAGCATTCCCCGGCATTCCCTACCTGGGGGCCCTAGGAACCGCAGGAATGGGCGTCGCCAACCTATCCATCGCCGCTTTACTCGGTTCTCGATGGATAGAAGCCGGCTACTTCCCCTTAAGCAATCTCTACGAATCCCTATTTTTCCTAGTTTGGGGAATCACCGCCATCCACCTAGTCGCGGAAAACATGAGTCGTTCCCGCTTAGTAGGAGTAGCCACATCCCCCGTAGCAATGGCAATATCTGCCTTTGCAGCCCTGACTCTGCCGGCAACCATGCAATCTGCAGAGCCCCTAGTACCCGCCCTCAAATCAAACTGGCTGATGATGCACGTTAGCGTCATGATGCTCAGTTACTCAACTTTAATGGTAGGAGCCCTGCTGGCGATCGCCTTTTTAATCGTCACCCGCGGCCAAAAAATCGAACTCACCGGTAGTTCCTTCGGCACCAACAGCAACCGCAACGGCAACTACCGCCTCCAACGCCCTCAAAACCCCGAACCTCAAAATGCAGAAACCAGCGCCGACAGCGCCTTAGTTTTCAGCGAACCCTCTTTCAACTCCAACAATAACGGTTTAGGCACCACCGCAGTGCTCGAATTAGCCACCGTTCAAACCGCATCAACCGCGCCAACTCAAACCGCAGAACTTCTCTCGCCCCAGCGCTTGAATCTAGCAGAAACTCTTGATAACATTAGCTATCGCATCATCGGTTTAGGATTCCCCTTACTGACGGTTGGCATTATTGCCGGTGCGGTTTGGGCTAACGAAGCTTGGGGCTCATACTGGAGTTGGGACCCGAAAGAAACTTGGGCGCTGATTACTTGGTTGGTATTTGCTGCCTACCTGCACGCCCGCATTACTCGTGGCTGGCAAGGAAGACGCCCAGCAATTTTAGCCGCCACAGGTTTTGTGGTAGTTTGGATTTGCTATCTAGGCGTTAATCTGTTAGGCAAAGGTTTACATTCCTACGGTTGGTTTTTCTAATTCCTGATCCACCAATGGGCCAAAGAAGAACAGGATAAGTCAAAGAATCGGGATTAATATCATCTCCGGTTGTAGGGTGGGCAATTCCCACCTTACTCAACCAGCGAGATTCTAATAATTAACTCCCTCTTCCTTCTTATAACTTCGGTCTTCCTCACATCCGTTACATCCGTTACATCCGTTACATAATCCGTTGCCGAACTTCATTCATTAAAATAACGACAATTAATATGGACGAATCCCCAATATTTCCCCAAGAAGATGATGTTGTGTCTGCCCCTACCAGCGCTTTGATGTATCAATGTACATTCAAAGTCAGCGAATTTATGGCCATTATGCAGGCGAAATTGGTAGACGAAAAATTATTCTCAGACGGCCTGGATTGCGAGCTATTAAGTGCTGGCAAAGACTGGACTAAAGGAAAACTTAGAATGCGTCTGGAGTTCATTCCGCTTGAACCTGAAATCAAAGAACAAAAAGCCCTTCCTGCCGCTGCCGAAAGATCGGACACCGTGCAAAACTACGCCGTAGCTAGCTCAACTCAAACCGATATAGATGAGCCATTAAATCAATGTGACTCAACAGAAATAAATAATCATTTTCCTATTTCTAGGTATCCAGACCGCGACCCCCAAAGTATAGGAATGTGGAGCTAGGAAGGCAAAGACTGAGAGATTGAGAGAGGGGGATGCTTCCCATTCTTTGCTCAAAATCAATCGGTTAAATCCCGAACGCTGCTCGTTTTCTAAGGAATGAGAATTAAATAACTTCCACTCTTGAAAGTGGGATGGGCGTCCCGCCCGTCCAAAAAGGACGGGCGGGACGCCCATCCCACAATAACAATTAAAATTGTAAGTTATTTAATTCGCGATCCTAACTTCCTGATTTTTGCTTAACCAAAAACTGCTCTCATGGCTGAATCTTCCAATTGGACGCACCTGCACGCTCAAGTTCACAGGACGCTGCTGTACCGACAAATATTGCCATCAAATCAGCGATTGCTAGTAGCAGTATCCGGCGGACAAGATTCTCTGTGTTTAATTAAATTACTGCTAGATTTGCAGCCAAAATGGGGGTGGAACCTAGCCATTGTTCACTGCGATCACCGTTGGCGTTCTGACTCGGAAGCCTCGGCGAATCATGTAGAACAATTAGCTAAAAACTGGGGAATATCCTACTATTTGGAAACAGCCTCGGACATCCCCAAAACAGAAGCCGCGGCCAGACAGTGGCGATATCAAGCTTTAACCGAAATTGCGATCGCCCACAACTACCCCTACATTGTTACAGGCCACACAGCCAGCGATCGCGCCGAAACACTCCTCTACAACCTGATTCGCGGCAGTGGCGCCGATGGACTTTCTGCCCTCACCTGGACGCGACCCCTGCTCGATTTTCGATTGCCGATTTTAGATTTTCGAGTGGGGAATTCCGGCGAAAATCCCAACTCGCAAATATCTGCCGATTTTAGATTGGAAAATCAGGATGAAAATTCCCAATCGAAAATCCAAAATCTCAAATCTAAAATCTATTTAGTTCGTCCCTTGCTCGAAATAACTCGATCGCAAACAGGTCAATTTTGTCAAGAGCAAAAACTACCCATTTGGGAAGATTCCACAAATCAAGACTTGCAATATACTCGCAATCGCATTCGATCGGAATTATTGCCTTATTTGGAAACTCATTTCAACCCAAAAGCCCAACAAGCCCTAGCTCAAACAGCCGAACTCCTCCGCGCCGACGTAGAATATCTCGAACTTGCAGCCAGCGACTTGCTAGAGCGAGCAATGTCTCCAATTGCAGACAGCCCGCAGGTGAATTTTCAACTTCCCGTCAAGTTAAATCGCCCGATTTTGCGGGAAGCACCCCTGGCCTTGCAGCGACGGGCAATGCGGCAACTACTGCAACAAATATTGCCATCGGCGCCCAGTTTTGAAAGCGTAGAAAAACTAACCAGCTTAATCGTAGCGCCCAACCGATCGCAAACCGATCCATTTCCTGGAGGAGCGATCGGTCGAGTCGAACACGCTTCGATAATTTTATATCTTAAATTTTAACCTGTTATCAAACCCGAAAGGACTTGCCGCAACTCGGAAACTACCCGATTTTGCTCGTCTCCCGTCTCCTGCACCCGATCGAGTTCCCCCGCCACCGCTTCGAGCTTTTGGCGTAGCGCAGTCAAATTGTCCTGCACCGGCTGCAACATTTCTTGATAAACATTCACCCTGCCCCAGAGTTGCGCCACTGCACCTTTCTGGTTGAACAAATTCTGCTCTAACTGCTTGAGTTCGTAGCGTTTCGCTTCACTTTCCCCATTTTGGCGGTTGACATTTGCCTCAATTTGGGATACTGCTTCCCGCACCTGCTGAATTTCGTTTTCCAGTCTTTGCAATTCTTGGCTTTGCTGCTGCCGCTGAGTATTGAGCTGTGCGACAATCGGCCCCAAATCAATATTTCCTCGCTCTTGTTTTGGAGCATTAGCAGTACCCAGCCGCCGCCACAGCACCGCCTGATGCTGCTTTAAAATATCTTCCCGTTCCTGCAACCGGAGGCGCTGTCCCACCAGAGTTTCGTTTAACATCTGATAACTTTCGAGTTCATCTGCCATTTCATTTTCCAAAGCCATGCGATCGTACTCGGAAGCCGCTTGAATTTTCCCTTGCAACTCCTCGATTGTCTCCCGCTGCAGAGTCAACTCCTCCTCTTGATCGTTAACAAACCGGAACACCTTTTCCAAATCCTGTTGCAGGTGTTGCACCAGCCCCTGTAACTCATCAACAGGCATCTTCTCCAAAGCTGACACATCTACTTTCTGCTCCGTACCCGCAGTACCCGAAGCAGATGCCAGCCTGGAAACTTGCTGGTAAAGATCCTCAACAGCCCGCACCTGCAAAGACACGGACTGAGCCTGATCCTGCTTAGCGCTGAGGGTACTTTGCTGCCCTTTAAGCTCCGCCCGAGCCCCGGCCAAAGCATCTTGAGATTGGTACCACTCTTGCCAGCGGTTTTGGAGGCTCTGATTTTGTCGATCGACCTCTTCTTGTTGCTGTTGAGCTATGCTCTGTTTTTGCTCCAACTGCTGCCAGTGCTGATCCAGAATTGCCTGCTGAGCGCCCACCGCACCAAAAGACTGATTCAGTTGTTCCCGCACCCCTTGAGCCGAAGCAATTGCCCCTCCCAACTTCTGCATCAACTCCTGAATCCTCTGCGTCTGCTGCTCATCAATTACTGCCCCCTGGGGAACCTCAGACTGCTGTTGAGCCACCCGTTGCTGCTCGCCCCGCAACTGTTCCCAAGCCGTCTCTATTTCCACGCGACTGCGATCTACTTCTTCTCGCAGTCGGTTAGCTTCATCTCTAGTATTTTCAATTTCCGAGCGCTGAGCCTCCAGTCGCTCCAACTCCTCTTCCATTTGAGCCAACTGCTCTTCGCGGGCTTGCATTTCCATTTCCCGGCGATTGAGTTCCTGACTCGAGAACGTCAGAGAAGCCTTCCACTGTTCAATTTCCTCTTCCTTATCCTTAAACTTGTCCTGCAATCGCGAGAAATTTTGCAGAATGCTCACCAACTGGCGGGCCGCCTCCTGAATCCGCTGCACTTGCTTGCTAGCGCTCAACTCAACCAGCACCAGCGTGCCGTCGTTAAACTTATTAGCTTCCTCAACTGGTATCCCGTCATCGCCTGGTACGGCGCTCCAGTTATGTTCGCCCCGCTGACAAGCTAGCAGTTTCAGTTCAGCCTTACCGCCACCGAGACCAAAGCCGCTTTTCTGTTTTTGTACTTCCGCTAGATACAGCACACTAATAGTCCTCTGCTTCGTAAAACCTATCCCAACTTACTTTAAGTTACTTAAAGGCCTAAAAGATAAGTGGTGTTTACTTCCTACGCTGTTGGGTAGACGGCTAATCCCAACATAAGTAGGCTATCCCCCTTAAGCCAAAGGTTCTTTACTAAAGATAACATTGTGTGCGATCTTTAGTCAACTTACCTAAAGTAAATAAGTATACGCAAGTAAGGATAACTTTTTGCCACTTAGGTCTTACTTTTTGGTGTCGTTTGCCCAATCGGGGGATAGCATTTTTTCCTAACTATAGCAGCACTAACGCATAGCACTGCCTCACGGGAGAACTTCCAGAAAGTACGGCCGCCGCCAGTTGTCTGGAGGAATGAGAGAGCAGTACCAATGCTGCTTGATTAAAGACTACCTGTCACTGCGGAGACTGCCATAGCCCAAACCTGAAAAAGGTCAGTCCTTGAACATCCCCACGTCTAAAGCCGGGTGATTCTTGCCCACCTTCAAGACGACAACGGGACCTTCAAATATCCCTCTACTCACTCAAAGAACTTTACTTCTCCCGGAGCGCAGACTTGCTGAGTTCTTCATATTTTTAAGGTTGAACGTGACCTCTGCTGCAATTATTTGCCCTTTAACTATTCCGAATTAATCGGATTAGTGCGTTGCCGGGGTTGCTCGCCCTCTAGGATATTTCAATGGGTTGAAAGTTATTCTTACTCTGGCGAATGGCTCTGTGCCAATTATACCACTCTGGTTTTAGGAACACAATCGTTTCACGAGACTTCAAAGTCCCTACCGACTGATCCCCAAATCTAAATCCCCATGTCGTTAGCCAAGGGCTTGCCTCTGGCGTTTCGATCCAAAAGTTTGTATTGATTTTACAACGCTTTAGTTATGGGTCGATCGTCAGAAAAGCCATCGCTGCCCCCAAGCCGGCGCCGGGGTTCGGCGGACTAGGGATTTGAACCGCGCTGCCTTAGAATAGGGTAATGACGCGAGCCTATGACGGAGCCGCGGGCGAGCAAAAAGGTCGATCGGCACTGAGGGTTTTCCTGACAACTGCCAACCAAGGTTCATTTTGACTGCACCTGATTTTAGGGCTGTGGCAAACCCAAAAAAAACCTCGATCGCAACTCATCCAACCCAACAGACTAGCCTCAAGTTCCCATCGGGGATCGATCGGCACTTGCTGCTGGTAGCAGCGGTAAAACCAGAGAATCCTCGGTATTTTGAAGTTGACCTACGCCAAGATGTGTTGGATAAACTGACGTACATACTCAGCCAAAAACTTCAAAACTTTGGCATCGAAGGCTTGAATCCGTCGGGAATGCCAGCGTTGCACACTCGAAGAACCCGTGCAAGCGTGCGATGTGGATTCTACGAGTTTAGGCAATAGGCAACAGTGGGAATAGAAGGTGAAACTCTACACTTAGAGAATGCCGCGAGTTTCGCGGTTTCAGCTTGTGGACTGGTAGCGCGGCCGAGACCCGGCAGCAAGTATCGCCCTTTCGTCAATTCCCAATTGTCAGATCAGCATCAGCGCGTAAATTATTGACGGAAACTAAAGTCAATCTTTTCGCCCGCACACAGTCTTTCCGAGCTCAGACGCCAACGGTTTTAAGGAGGATACTTTAGCTGCATGCAGGGAAATTTGAGTGAAATAGACATCCGCAGCATCCTGCAATTGATTGAGTTAGGTCAGCGAACCGGAGAACTGTTCGTAGAGGCCTACACCTCCACCGGCAGCAGCACGGGTACTCAACCTACCCCGCGCTCCCTTGCAGGACAATCCTGGTATGTCTTCTGCTTCAACGGTCAGATTATTTACGCTACCCAGAGTGCGGGCAGTTTGTTTCGCTTGCGCGACTACCTGCGCCGCTACAAAGCAGATACCGCCCTCGACAAAATCCAAGTTCCCTATATGGCATCTACCAATGCCCCAGAATACGGCTACCTATGGGCCCTGCTAGAAAACCACATCCTCACCCCAGCTCAAGGGCGCAACATCATCCAGAGCATGATCCACGAAACCCTATTTGACTTGCTCAGTCTCCACCAGGGTTCCTTCACTTTTGAAATGGGCCCAGCTTTGGCTCCTCAACTGACCAGCTTAGAAATTAGCTCGCTGCTGGCCAAGATTGTCAAACAGGTGCAGCAGTGGAAGCAGTTTCACCCTCACATTCAGTCGCCCAACCAATGCCCGGTGATTTCAGACCCCTCCGAACTGCGAGTCGCGCTGCCTGTCAATACCTTTAATACTCTCAGACGCTGGGCAGACGGGCACACTTCGATCCGCCAAATGGCGCGCTACCTCAACCGAGACGTGCTCACTGTCGCTAAGGCGATTTACCCATTTGTGCAGCAGGGATTGGTGCAAGTATTTTACGAACCTTCTGTTGCCCCCACCAACAACAAAAAAGAATGGTCGTCCCCAGAAACCAAGGTTCCCAGAGTTGTCTGTATTGACGACGACAATACTATTCGCAAAACAGTCGAGTCAATTTTAAATGAACACGGTTACGAAGCTACTACGATCGGCAATCCCCTCCAAGCATTGAGTTTGGTGTTTCCACTCAAACCCGATTTAATTCTGTGTGACATCGCCATGCCGGAACTCGACGGCTACGAAATTTGCGCTATGCTGCGTAGTTCTAGCGCTTTCCGGCAGACCCCGATCGTGATGTTGACCGGCATCGACGGATTTATCGACCGCGTTAAAGCCCGCATGGCCGGAGCTACAGACTTTTACACGAAACCTTTTGGTGAAAGCGAGTTATTGATGCTGGTAGAAAAATATGTGGGTCCGGGCTACCCTCGGCTCAATCTCTCGGAAAGATTATTAGACCGATCGCTAGAAGACCAATTAGAAGAAAAATAAATTTCGCACCGATGCCATGATGGGAGCTTTTTTGTTGTACCTGCGGTTAGATCGAGTCTCGGCCGCCCCAAACAGAAAGCTGGGGGCACTATTGGCGAGCGCCCCATAAACTAGAATGTATAAATCCGCGCGCTGGCATAAGCGCGTCGGTAAAACTCTGTTCAATTTCTAGACCCAAGTGGGTCTAACACGCTCAAAGTGCAAATATAATATACTTGTTCTCCACTTGCAGCCGCTCCGAAAAACTGATGTACAGAGCTACTTATGGCTAGGTATTTCTGTACAAAGTCAGAGATTCCAATTCTCAGTCTTAAGTGACTCCGTTCATGATTGTCGCGACACCAGCCATGTCAACAACTCCTCGCTAATCCGAGTATCGGTTTAGCATTCATCGCAGAAATTACCCAGAGTTTTACCAATTGAGACGGCGGTGGGAATACAAAGTGAAGCTTTAGGGGTTTCTAATTAATTGTTCGTAGTCGATTTGAGCTAACTTGCCCGCAAAGGTCGCACGAATTTATTGATGGCAGTCAATTATTGACGGAGAAAATTTATTGCCAAGGGCATCCGGCAGTCGCGCCATTCACCCCTTGGCTGTGTCAAGCTTGGCTGTGTCAAGTTTCGACCATCGAAGTTTCGATCGGGTTATTCTTGGCGGGAAACCTCAACAATTTTTGCTAGAAATGCAGGTGTCAGAATTATGATTAGCGGTAGCCCAGACTTTATATTACCAGGACTAGGCGTAGATCCGGCTCCGGAATTCCAAGAACTAGAAACTCCCGAAGGCGAGCTGCACCTGCGGTTCTACGTTCCTTCGGGGAACGAGTTCGCACTGCCGGCGACAGGGATTAGAGAGGTACTATCCCCGTCCCCAGACCGCATGACACCGATCCCCAACGTTTCCTCTTTGCTTTTAGGTACGCTAAATATGAGAGGACGAGTGATTTGGGTGGCAGACCTCGGCCAATTTCTGGGAGACCAAACACCTCTGAACACAGATAGACCCGAAATCCCGATCGTGGCTGTGGAAGACCAAGACACGATTTTGGGGCTGGCAGTCGATCGAATTGTGGGGATGGACTGGCTCGACGTAGAGCAACTGCACTCTCAGAACAATGCACCAGACGGCATGATTCCATTTCTGAGGGGAGAATGGATGTTAGGTGCACCAGCTCAGAAAGTGCTCCGACTGCTAGATCAAGTGAAAATTCTGCGCTCGGCGCGGTGGGCAGCGTGAAATCGATTTTAGATTTGCGATTTGCGATTTTCGATTGGGGTCTAACCATCAACAGTCACACGACTTGAGGCGCGCATCTAAACATTCAATTCAACATAAAAATCAAAAATCTCAAATCTAAAATCTAAAATCCAAAGAGGGCGGCAAATGGCAACAAGTACCAACTTTCAGCAGGACTACCAACGGGCAGAAGCGGCCTACATGGAGGGCAATTATTCAGAAGCCGCAGCCCTAGTTTATCAATTAGTAGAAGATTTTCCCGAAGACCCCAGCGCTCGCCTGCTGTGCGGACACATTTACTGCTACGGACTGCAACAGTATGAGGTGGCGCGGGAACAGTACACGGTTGTGCTAGGCCTGAGTGACGACCCGAGTTTGGTGGAACACGCTCACAACGGAATTACCTACACAGACCAATTTTTATCGGGAGAACTGCAAACGGAAAATTTCGAGGCTTTGTCTGCTGAAACGGAATTAGAATTCTACCCAGACTTATCTCTCGATGAAGGGTTAGAAGACCCGGATTTGGGACTTTTCCAAGGAAATTCACCATCCCTTTCCTATAGAAGTCAATCCCCAGACGACATGGAAAACGAGGACTTGGCCGACTTGGGGATGAGTGGCTTGGGGTGGGAACCAGAAGACGACGGTGGCGCAGGCTCAGTCCCAGATTTAGCCTCACATTCTAACCCGTTTGGTGGCGACAGCGGCGGAATGGCAGCTTATGCTGAGAACTCCGACTCGCTAGACATAGACGAGTTTGCCGACTCGGACTTTGGAGACCCCTTTGCCTTAGATGATGGAGGGTTTGATGCTGCTGACGTGTCTAGCAGCAAACTGTCTGGTTCAAGCGCACCTTACTCAGGAGATTCGTTTTCAGAAGCTCCGACTCAGATGCTCAACGGTCAAAGTTTTGCCCCTTCAGAAGTCGGGAATTCCTTCGACTCGAACCAACTAGACTCCCCCATCGGGCCCTCGGACAATTTTGGCGAACCTTTTGCTGCGCTCGATTTGCCAGACGAATTCGACGATAACTCCGACTACGACTACCAATCCCCGCCCCAGAGCGGGCAAAATTACGGTCATAACGCACCCTATGCCGAAGAGGAAGACCCCTTTGCCGAGGCGATGCCCTCATCGGGTTTCGGGTCTTCTCGACCTCAAAACAAACAGCCTAATAACGGATCGGACTACTCGTCAAACTATTCGCTGGCGGAAGACGAAACGCTGTTGATGGGAGGTGCTGTCCCCAACTCTCAAAGTCAAAGGTCGAGCCGGGGACAATTTAATTCAGTCGATCCCGCCTCGGCCAACAGCAACGGTTACAGGGACTCGGAACCCCCGGCATTTGGCTCTAGAGACAACTTCGAGTTAGATGCTTTTGAAGACGACGCTTTTAGCGATTCTTTCTCTTTCGAGGAAAACGAACAAGCGACAGCTTTCGGGGCCTCCGACAAGAACCACAGCGCCTGGTCGTCAAAAGCTGGGAACGCTCAAGAACACAGCGACTTTTTAGACGAATTTGACGAGTTTGACGATTTAGGCAATTTGCCGGACTTTGATATCTCAGAAGATGCCACCAGTTCGATGTTGACTAGAGGTAGCACCAATTTCGGCAACTCCACCAGCGGCATGATGGGAACGACCGGCAGCAGCCTGGACTTTGACAACAGCGATGGCTCAGCAATTCGGGATGACGAAATATTTAGCATAAGCGGCCCGGCTGATGCGTCTGTATCGACTTTTTCTCCCACAGAAACAGAAGCGGTTGATACTTCGGTAACAGTAGAACAGGGGGGACTGGCTTTCTTGGAAAATGCCCCTTTGTTTACAAAACAGTTGTACACGGCAATCGGGGCCGGACTGGTTTCTCTGGTAGCTGTGGCTTTCGTCACCAACATTGCCTCCTATCAAGCTCTGCGGCAAGACAAACCGGAGGCGATCGTTTACCTGCGCCAAACAGGCTGGGTAATGACCGCAGCCGCAGGCTTTACGAGCTTTTTAACTTCTTGGGGCATCGGCCAGTTGATCGCCAAGCAGGTACGCAAGTCGTCGGATAATTTGCAAGCTCAGTTCGATGCCGTATCTCAAGGAACTTTGGATGCTCGAGCTACGGTTTACTCGGAAGATGAATTTGGCAAAATGGCTGCTAAATTCAACCACATGGCGAAGGTCATCCAAACCACGATTAGCGATACCAGGCGCAAGTCTGACGAGCAGGAACAGGCAAAAGAAGACTTGCAGCGCCAAGTGATTCGCTTGCTAGATGACGTGGAAGGAGCGGCTCGGGGTGACTTGACGGTGACTGCAGAAGTGACCGCAGACGTTTTGGGTGCTGTTGCTGACTCGTTTAACTTGACAATTCAAAATCTGCGCGAAATCGTCCATCAGGTGAAGCAGGCGGCTCGGGAGGTCAGCAAAGGCGCTACGGATAGTGCTAAGTTTGCGGGCGATTTGTCTTCCGACGCGCTGCGGCAAGCTGAGGAACTGGCGGCAACGCTGAATTCCGTGCAAGTCCTCACCGACGCGATTCAGCGGGTCGCAGAGAGCGCTAGAGAGGCCGAAGAAGTGGCCCGGGGCGCGGCGGCAACGGCTCTGAAAGGGGGCGAGGCTGTGGAGCGGACGGTGGCCGGGATTTTGGAAATTCGAGAAACGGTAGCAGAAACCACGAGAAAAGTCAAGAGGTTGGCGGAAGCTTCTCAAGAAATTTCTAAGATTGTGGCTTTAATTGCGACGATCGCCTCCCGGACGAATTTGTTGGCCCTCAACGCCAGTATTGAGGCGGCGAGAGCTGGGGAAGCGGGCAGGGGTTTTGCGATCGTGGCAGACGAGGTGCGACAATTGGCAGACCGATCGGCGAAGTCTTTGAAAGAAATCGAACAGATCGTGATGCAAATTCAAAGCGAAACCGGCGCGGTAATGACGGCGATGGAAGAAGGGACGCAGCAGGTTATTGAGGGGACAAAATTGGCAGAACAGGCGAAGCGATCGCTTGAAGATATCATTCAAGTTACTAATCGAATTGACGTGCTAGTGCGATCGATTACTGCCGACACTGTAGAGCAAAACGAAACAGCTCGCGCGGTCGCCAGTGTGATGCAGGCCGTGGAGCTGACCGCTCAGGAAACATCCCAAGAAGCGCAGCGAGTTTCGGGTGCTTTGCAAAACTTGGTGGGCGTTGCTCGCGACCTTTTGACATCGGTGGAAAGATTCCGAGTAGAAACAGCAGAAAGACAATAATCAATTGTCTAATGCTTTTTTTGCGGGCTGATTTACAAGCACGTTAGTGTGGCACTAATGGCATACAAAAAGCAACCTCGCAGTCTTGAAACCCCTGCGGGGCTGCCAATTCAACACCTAAAGGAAGTAGGAGTTGCACAAATGGACGACAACATAGTAGAGGTTATTCCTGGCATTTTTGGTGAAATTCAGTCGGCGGGCTGTATTATCTCTACTCTCGCTAAATCTAGTAGTGGCTATGCAAACAAGAGACTTCGCATTAACGGTGAATGGAAAACTTTTAATGTCCACCGTTTAGTATTAGAAAATATCTTAGGTCGTCCGATTAGACCGGAATACTTTGCTTGCCATACTTGCGATGTCCGCAACTGCATTAATCCTAACCATTTGTGGGAAGGTTCTCGGCTGGAAAATTCTCAAGATAGGTTTAAAAAAGGACGTATTAAAGATGTCGGAAGTACATCGGCGCCGAAACCTCAAAAACAACTGCGAGGCCAAGAAATAATTCCCGGTATTCGGGCCCAAATACAGCCGAACGGCTGCATGATTTGTACGTTGGCTAAAAGAAGTGATGGTTACTCGGTGAAAACTATCAAGATTAACGGGAAAAATCAAAGTTTCTATCCCCACAGACTTGTACTGGAACACAAACTGGGAAGGCCTGTTAAACCCGGTTATTTTGCGTGTCACAGTTGCGACGATCGCGGTTGTGTCAATCCAGACCATTTGTGGGAAGGAACCCCCGCCGATAACTCCCGCGATGCTATAGAAAAAAACCGCTTTCCTTTCGTTCCCGGCAAGATATGTCCTAACCGCAAACTCAAACCCGAACAGGTGCGCGAGATTCGCTATCTTTTAAGTGAGGGGAGGTCGAAAGCAGAAATAGCCAGGACATTTGCAATATCTCGCAGTCAGATTATTCTCTTGTCAAGGGGCGAGATATACAGAGAGCTTCTCTAGAACTACTAACATAGACCCAATACAATAACGCTTAAAATCAGGAATAAAACTATGCTACCGGAGCAACAACAGAGGATAATGGGCTACTTTATTGAGGAGGCCAAAGACCACCTCAATACGATCGAACAAGGCTTGCTGAATCTGCAAACCACGATCGAAGACCCAGAACTGGTCAACGAAGTATTTAGGGCCGCTCACTCTGTCAAAGGAGGAGCAGCAATGCTGGGGCTGACGAGCATTCAGCAAACAGCTCACCGACTAGAAGATAGTTTTAAAGTTTTAAAAGAGTGCAGCGTTAAAGTAGACCAACAGCTAGAGTCCCTTTTTCTGCGAATTTTTGACACATTGCAAGGGCTGTTAGAGCAACTGTCGGGGCCTTTTGGGCTGACAGAAGAATTGGGAGAACAGATGGTTCGAGAATTAGAACCAGTATTTGAAGAGCTCAACGGGCATTTGGGGGGACTCGTTGGACACGGAGAATACCATGCAGACGAGAGCAGCGTTCTGGCCGTACCCGAACCAGTTATGGCGGGGGTGGGAGTCGGGGCGTTTGCCTCATCAAGGAGTTTTCCAGATTCGCGGTCAGTTTACGCACCTGATGCCAGAGCAACAGAAGACAGCGCGCTGCTGCTAGTATTTGAGTCGGACGTGCCGGCGAGGATGCGGGAACTCCTGCAAGAGTTCAAACAGCCCGAAGGGCCAGAAAGCAGGCGGCAACTCAAGAACATTTGTCGGAACTTGCTCCGGGCTGGGGAAGAATTTGAACTGCCCTGCTGGATAGCATTGATCCAAGCTGTATCCAAGGCGATCGCCAACCCAGAAAATACCTACCGCACCTTAGCCGCAATAATCATAAGAGACATCAAACAAGCGCAAGAACTGGTAATTTCTGGTCTAGAATCGTCGATCGTACCAAGCGAAAAACTTCTGTCGCTGCAGCCGGCTGTTCTGGTTCCAGAAACGGATTTTGAAGATTTGCTGGCCTTTGCTCAACCGAGTAAATCCGGGAAAAATGTGGTTTCTGTTGAGGATGAGGCCTGGGATCTGGTGGGTTCGGGCGATGCCCAGGATGGATTGAACAAGTTGCTGCCGACTATTTCTGGGCTGAGTATAGACGAGCTGTTCGACCAACTCGACAGCGGCGACAGCAACGAGGACAGTGGCATTCGATCGGCCCACTTCGACGATGCCGCCTTCGCAGAATCGGATATAGAGACGGGTACTTTTAGAGGCTCGACCCGCACCGGCCCGGAAGTGGGCGCGGCAGAACTCAACACTTTAGCGGACTTGTTTGACGGCGAGTCCCCGGATCTCGACGGCGCTTGGGAAGAAGAAGAAGACCTCGACTATGCACAGTCTTCTGGGATATCGGCGGCCCGAATGCTGGGGTTAGACGAGGACAATTCCGGCGATTTTACTGATTTGTTGTTTGACGAATACGATGCGGAAAGTTCCGAAACGAACACGAAGCCTCCGATTGACGACCTGACGAGTTTGTTTGGGGAGGATTTGCTGTTTGGAGAGGAAGCACAGGACTCGGCAGTAGCAGCAGGTCCGAAAAATGGGGGTTCGAGCCAGCGGTTAACTCGCAAACACCTTAAAACGGGTAACGGTAGGGGCGGTTTGGAGCGGCGAGACGACAAGGTGGCGCCAGCGAGGGGACAAGCAGACGAAGATGCTCTCGGTACGCTTTTGGACGAAGTGGCTGCCCAAACTTCTGCTGGTGGTACGGAGGACAATGCTGATTTCGAGAACTTGTTCAGCGATTTAGGCTTATCTGAGACAACAGGTGGGCCGGCAGTCTCTTCGGAGTATTCCCTGAAGTCTGAGGCTTTAGACGGAGCATCCAAGGAGTCGGCAACAGGGGGGGGCAATAATCATTCAACGGATGCCAAAGCGCTTGCTCGGCCTGAAATAGATGATTTCGAGTTGCTCTCTGAGCTTGACGAGGATTCGGATTTGAGCGAGCTGTTGGGGATTACTTCTAATTTCCTTTCTTCAGAAGACGAAGCTGGGGAGAACGGGGGCGATCGAGATCGAGCTGCTGGCACCGCACAACATGAGGAAATGGGCAACGTTCTTAACATGACATCAAATTCTGATTTAGATATCTCTGCAGATGAAAACTGGCTAGAAGATGCTTTCGGCCTAGAAGACGAGTCTGTGCAATCGCTCAACCTGGATCTGGACGATACGGATTTGGATGCGCTGTTTGGGGATATGACCTCGGGTGCGATTTCTGAGGATGAACAGACTGTGCGCGATGGGCAAGGAATGGCTACTTCCCGAGAAGCGGCAGATTTGGCTGAGCTTTTCGGTTCTGTACCTACGGGTACTGAGTATGACGGAGAAGCTTCGGGCCAAGCCCGTGGGGGTTGGCTCAAGGATGGGAATCCAGAATTGCTGAGTGCGGGTGTGGGAGTTGATGAGGGCGACTTGGGGAGTTTGTTCGAGAACAATAACAATGGTGCGGCTGTTTCCGACCAAGGCTTGGCAAATTCGGCAGAGGTTGAACTTGGGGCTTTGTCCGACGATCGTCCTGAGTCGGAAATTTCCAATGTCGAATCTGATGAGGCCGCAGCTTTCGATTTCTTGGAGGATATGTTTGGCGAAGGCATGGTGCACCCAGGCGATGCTGGATCGGCGCCAGATGACGGCGCGGCTGTGGATGTGAAGGAGTTGTCTGCCCAACCTGCCGATGGTTTGTTCGACGAGGAGGGTGCGGAACTTGCTGCTCTCTCTGCCGAAATAGATGCCGCCGGGGAGTCTGAGGGGGAAGATGATTTGTTTGATGCCCTGGAAACGGATTTTTCGAGTGCGGATTTAGAGCCACTGCCTGCAGAATCTCTCGATGGTATGTTTGAGGGCGATGCTGACTTGCTCTCGGCGATGGAAACCGGCGCTACTCTCAACAACGCAGAGTTGGAGGGTTTTGAGGATTTGTTGGATTCGATCGATGCTGAGGTTCTGGTGACTTCGGAACTGACGACGGGCTTTTGGGACGCTGAGGACGAGTCGGCCCAGGCCGATTCCTCGGAGTTGGAAGAGGGGTCGCTGGCAGACTTTTTTGCCGATGGGGAATCAGGCGATGAGGGTAATGCCGAAGGCAATTTTGACGATTTAGAAGCACTGTTAATTGCAGGGGGTGCTGGGGCTGTCATAGCAGCTTCTGGAAGCACAAATCAGAGTCCGGTAAATACAGAAGTTTTCTCGGATCTCGAAGAACTCCTCAGCGAGAGCGCAACTATGCCGGAAATTCACGGGCTACCGACAACTGCTAGTAAAGCTTCGCGCGCGCAGGCCGATGAGAGCGACGACGAATTTGGCGATTTGGAAAAACTGCTGGAAGATCCCAAGGACAGCGGCCGCCAAGGGGAAGGCAATATGGGGCCGTCGGCGATCAACAGACCCAGGCGGAATCCCCGCGCGGGCGGGTTCGGCGACCAGACGATGCGGGTGCCGGTCAAACAACTAGACAACCTCAGCAATTTGATGGGGGAACTGGTTGTAAACCGCAACAGTTTGGAGCAAGACCAAGAACGGATGCGGCAGTTTTTGGACAATTTGCTGCACCAGGTGGCGCTGCTGAGCGATGTGAGCCAGCGGACTCAGGATTTCTACGAGCGGAGTCTTTTGGAGATTGCTTTGCTGGCAAACCGCCAGGGACACCGATCGGCCTGGCGCTCTGAGGATTCGGCCCACACCAGGGAAAGTGCCTGGAGACCAGAGGAAATGGACAGGTTTACTCCTTTCCACAGTTTGGCTCAGGAGATTATTGAGCTGATCGTGCGGGTGCGGGAGTCGGCCGCGGACATTGAGTTTTTGGTGGATGAGGCGGATCAGGTGACTCGCCAACTGCGACAAGTTACGACTCAACTGCAAGAAGGTTTGACTCGCGCCCGGATGAAGCCGTTTGCGGAGACGACGGACAGGCTGTTCCGGGCGGTGCGGGAAATCGCGATTAAGTGCGGGAAGCAGGCTCAGTTGCAGGTTGAGGGTAAGGAAATTTTGATCGACAAGATGATTGTGGATCAGCTATATGACCCGATGACTCATTTGGTGAACAATGCGATTACTCACGGGATCGAAGCGCCGGAGGTGCGTCTGGCGGCTGGGAAGCCTGCAGTCGGCAGGATTACGATTCGGGCTTTCCACCAAGGGAACCAAACCGTGGTTTCCGTTTCTGATGACGGGGCCGGAATTGACCCGCAAAAGGTGAAGGCGAAGGCGATTAAGCAGGGTATGCTGACGGCGGCTCAGGCTCAGAGGATGTCTCGCTCGGAAGTTTACGATTTGCTGTTTATGCCCGGTTTCAGCACTCAGGAACAGGCGACGGAGTACGCCGGCCGGGGGGTCGGTATGAATGTGGTGCAGACTTCCTTGCAGGAAATTCGGGGCACTGTGTCGATCGATTCAACGATCGGCAAAGGGACTGTGTTTACGATCCGTTTACCTCTGGTGTTGAGTATTTCTAAGGCTCTGACTTGCATTAGCGATCGCGCTCGCATTGCTTTCCCGATGGATGGGGTGGAGGATATGATCGATGTGCCTCGCGATCAGGTGACGACGGGGGCGGATGGTTTGCCTTGCATTGAGTGGCGGGGTCAAAGCTTGCCGTTCCGGCCGCTGCGGGAGCTGCTGGCTTACAGTCGCCATTTGGGTCGGGGCAGTGTTTACGGGTTCAATACTGACGATGACATGATTTCGGTGATCGTGCTGCGCTCTGCTGGCAATTTCTTGGCGGTGCAGGTGGATCAGGTTTCGACGGAACAGGAAATTGTGATCAAGCCGTTGGAAGGGCCGGTGCCGAAGCCGATCGGGATTGCTGGGGCCACGGTGCTCGGTGACGGTCGGATCGTGGCGATTGCGGACGTTCTGGAGCTGATCGATTTGGCTACGGGAAGGCTGCGGAAGGATACTGGCGGTACGCTTTGGGATGAGGGCGATCGGGCTGCTGCGGAGGCGGAAATCGAGAAGACTGAGCCGACTGTGCTGATTGTGGATGACTCGATTACGGTGCGATCGCTGTTGTCGATTACTTTCGAGAAGTCGGGCTATCGTGTGGAAGAAGCTCGCGACGGTAAGGAAGCTTGGGAAAAGATGAAATCTGGTCTGCCTTGCGATATCGTTTTCTGCGATATTGAAATGCCGAGAATGGATGGTTTGGAACTACTTTCTCGGATGCAGAAGGATGCGGTTTTGTGTGAATTGCCGATCGCGATGCTAACTTCTCGCGGTGCTGACAGACACCGCCAAATGGCTTACAGTTTGGGCGCGAAGGGCTATTTCACTAAGCCTTATTTGGAGGAGCAATTGCTTGATGCTGCTTCTCGGATGTTGAAAGGTGAGGTGGTTGGTGCTCCGGTTGGTGTGTAATGTGTAAATCTGCTTTTATCTGCGGTTGAAAAATGGGAATTTGTTAACCGCAGATGAAATTGGATTGATTAAACCGCAGAGGACACAGAGAACGCAGAGAAAGAGAACAGAGAGAGGGATGATTCCGAGGAAGGACGAATTTGATATAATTTATCTGCGTTTATCTGTGTTTATCTGCGGTTCAAAAAGGGAGTTGATTGACCGCAGATGAAAATGGATTGACGCGGATTTAGATCGCGCTTTCGGTTTTGGTGGTAGGCTGGGAATGTGGGGTGTAGCGGAGGGCGATCGAGGTTATGAATGAACGCTGAAGAACTTTTAGAAAAATACGCAGCAGGACAACGCCAGTTTTGGCTAGCAGAGTTAAGTGGGATAGACCTCAAAGGTGCAAATCTGAGTGGAATAGACCTAAAGAATGCAAATCTGTCGGGAGCTGATTTGAATGAGGCAAATTTGAACAATGCAAACATCGAAGGAGCAAACTTCAGTAGAGCATCTCTGCTAAAAACAAACTTAGTCGGGGTGAAAGGTAATGCCAACTTCAGTTTAGCAGACCTCAGCGGTGCTGACTTGAGTAGGGCAAATTTGTATGGTGCTAACTTAACTAATACGAAGTTAAACAATGCCAACTTGAGTGATGCGGAATTATTCGGCGCAGACTTAACTAAAACCTCATTGAAGGAAGCAAACTTAAGTAGAGCCAATCTGACAAGCTCAAAATTAACTGGAGCAAACTTGACAGGGGCAGAATTGAGTCAAGTGAACTTAAAGAGTGTTACTCTCCAAGATGTTAATTTTCAGAGAGCCAAGCTCCGAGGTGTCAATCTGTCTGGATTTAACTTATCAGGAATGAATCTGACTGAGGCGGATCTTAGTGCAGCAGACCTCACAGGGACTAATTTGAAAAAAGCCTCTATGAAAAGGACAAATCTAAAAAAAGCTAGCCTTAAACAAGCAAGTATAATGCTAGCAAATTTGGAGGAAGCCAACTTTCAGGAAGCAGACTTAACTGATGCTAAGACTTATGGTTGGAATATTAAAAATGCAGACTTCACTGGTGCTATAATGCCCGATGGAGAAACCTACGAGCCTGACACTTCCGAACCAGAAACCTCCGATCAAGAAATCTCCAGCCCAGAAACCTTTCAACAAGAATCCCCAAAAGTGACATCTATGACGCGCAAAATTATTCGTACTGACAAAGCACCGGCACCCGTGGGCCCTTACAATCAAGCGATCGCCGCTACGGGCACTATGCTGTTTGTAGCTGGCCAAATTGCGATCGATATTAGACTAAACGATATTGTCTACACCGACGATGTGGCAAAACAAACCGAACAAGTTATGGCAAATCTCGAAGCGATTCTCACAGAAGCCGGCGCTACTTGGTTGGATGTCGTAAAAACTACGGTTTTCCTCAAAGATATGAATGATTTTGCCGCTGTGAATGCGGTTTATGCGAAATATTTTGATGCGGAAACTGCACCGGCGCGGGCTTGTGTAGAGGTTTCGCGTTTGCCGAAAGATGTGTTAGTTGAAATTGACTGTATTGCTGTGATTTGATTTCATCTTCTTTTAGATGCCAGACTTTTTCAAGAAGTCGGGCATCTGGATATTATGTTTTTTTAATGTTTTTGCAGTTGGGAAACTTGAATCTTCGGCAATTCTTTCCATTCGGGATCAATAGGTGAGTAGCAACAGTAGCACACCGCTAAACAGTCATATTCAGCATTCGGAATTTCAGGCCTGTACTCCTCTACGCGCGAAACCTCCCAATCTCCCCAGCGAACGTGAGTGCTCGCAGCAGGAGATTTAGGATCTGCACTCTCTTTAAATTGGCCAAAGTTTCGCAGGCGATCGCCCGTTTTAGGCAGAGGTTTGTTTGAGTAGTCGTAGTGTTCCGCTAGGATACTCGTGAGAGCACCTGTATGGGAAAGCGATCTATCCTCCCATCCAAGGGAAGAAAGCGATTCTGTTTTGAAAATGATCAACCGTTTTGGCATTAATTTATGCCTCCCTCTAACATACTTTATATTTTATTCAGTCCGCGTAGGCGGACTTCGTTTCTGTAGTTGCGGTTTCAACCGCCGAATGATAAAAGAGATAACTTTATATTTTTTTGAGTCCCCTCTCTGCTGAGACTTCATTTATGTAGTAGCGGTTTCAACCGCAGAGGGTAAAGTGCGCGACTGTATTAACTTCTACAGCCGATCGCACTTTTGTCGATCTGTCGCTGTCGCGCACCCTACTCCTAAATCAATCTGAAACAATCAGATTTAATCTCAATTAGCAATTAGCAATTACTAATCACCAGTTACTAATTAGCAATTAGCAATTACTCTACAAGTAATTACCAATTACCAACCGTAAACTATTTATTCAACGCTTCGCGGGCGGCTACCGCTTCGTCGGGATGAATATTCAAGCGGGTCAAATTAATTCGACCTTTATTGTCAATTTCTCGCACTTTGACAATCACTTCATCGTTCACAGCTAACTCGTCTTCCACTTTGCCAACGCGGTAGTCGGCTAACTGGGAAATGTGAATCATTCCTTCTTTTCCGGGCAAAATTTCGACAAAAGCGCCGATCGGAATAATTCGAGTTACGCGGCCGACATACACATCTCCTGCATTTAACTTGCGCGTCATGCCTTGGACAATGTTGTAAGCCCGCTGAGCTTTTTCGCTGTCGTTACCGGCAATTGTCACGGTTCCGTCGTCTTCGATGTCTATTTTGACACCGGTTTCTTCGGTGATGGCTTTGATCGTTTTGCCACCTGGTCCAATTACCAAACCGATAAATTCTGGATCGATTTTCAGGGTTAGCAAACGCGGTGCAAACGGCGACATTTCCTTGCGGGGAGTGTCGATGGTTGACAGCATTCTTTCTAAAATGTGCAGTCTGGCCGGTTTGGCTTGGCGGATGGCGGTGGCAATCACATCTAGGGGTAAACCTTTGATTTTCATGTCCATCTGCAAAGCAGTAATCCCGGTGTCGGTACCGGCTACTTTGAAGTCCATGTCGCCTAAAAAGTCTTCAATTGCCTGAATGTCAGTCAAAATTCGGACTTCATCGCCTTCTTTAATTAAGCCCATTGCCGCGCCGCTGACGGGTTGGGATAGGGGAACGCCTGCATCCATTAAGGCTAGCGTTGAGGCGCAAACTGAACCCATTGAGGTGGAACCGTCGGAAGAAAGGATTTCTGAAACTACGCGAATCACGTAGGGGAAATCTTCTTTGGATGGCAAAACGGGCAGTAAAGCGCGTTCTGCGAGGGCTCCGTGACCGATTTCTCGCCTTCCGGGCGATCGCATCGGCTTGGTTTCTCCTACCGAAAACGGCGGGAAATTGTAGTGGTGGAGGTAGCGTTTGTCTTGCTGCGGGTGCAAGTCGTCTCCTAAGTCTTGGGCGTCGCCTGGGGTTCCCAGGGTAGCTGCAGACAAGACTTGGGTTAACCCCCGATTAAACAACGCACAGCCGTGTACTCGCGACGGCAGCACGCCTACGCGACAAGAAACGGGTCGCACCTCGTCTAGCTTGCGGCCGTCTACGCGGACGCCATCTTCGAGGATTTGCTTCCGCATCATTTTTTTGGTAACGTCTTTGAAAACGTTGCCGATCGCCTTGGTGTTGGCGGTGGCGGCTAGTTTTACCGGATCGTCTTCGGCAAGTTCGGCGATCGCAGCTTCGACTTCATTTGCCTTAACTTCGTCCAATGCTGCATTCCGTATTGTTTTGTCTTTTTCAAATCTTGACAAAATGATGCGGATGGGTTCTTGGGCGCGATCGCGAATAAAGTTTTCCAGGGCGGAATCTTGCGAGGGCCGTTCCTCTACCACCAAATCGATGCCCAATTCGGCCATAATTTCGCGCTGGGCTTGAATCAAGTCACAGGCTGCTTCATAGCCGAAGTCGATCGCCTCGATGATATCCTGTTCCGGCAATTGGTTAGCGCCGGCTTCTACCATGATTACTCCGTCAGGAGAACCGGCTACCACGAGATCCAACTCGCCTTCTTTGATTTCGCTGTAGGTGGGGTTGATGATGAAATCGTCTCCTACCAAACCGACTCGTACTGCCGCCATCGGCCCGTAAAACGGCATTTTCGCCAGCAGTATCGCCACCGAAGCCCCCGTCACCGCCAAAACGTCCGGTGGTACTTGTTCGTCCATCGAAACCGTTGTGGCTACAACTTGGATGTCATCTCGCAGCCAGCTTGGAAATAGCGGACGCAGCGGTCGATCGATCAAACGGCCAGTCAAAGTCACTTTTTCTGGGGGACGCCCTTCCCTGCGTAAAAACCCACCGGGAATTTTACCGCCAGCGTAGAGTCTCTCTTCGTAATCCACCAACAGGGGCAGGAAATCAATTCCTTCTCTCCCCTGCGATCGAGTCGCTGTCACTAAAACCGCCGTGTCACCCGACTGAATCAAAACTGCACCGCCTGCTTGAGGCGCTAGTAAACCAATCTTCAGTCTAATATCCCGTCCATCGAAGGATATTGACTTGTCTATCTCTACCATGTAGCACTGCTTCCTTATCTACCACATTCTTTCTCTGTCGGGATCGTAACATTACCACAGGATGTTTGAGAGTCCGACGCCAAAAGACTGGGATAATCGCCTCGCGATCTACTGTCTGCGTCTGGCTTATAAGCATTTATACTCTCGAATTATTTTTTGCACTCAGGGGTCGATTCTCCGGTCGATCGTCCGCTAAACGCCTTCCATAGATGGTAGGATGAATTTTCGTTTGGGAATTGGGACGTTGAAGGCAGAAGGAACAGGGATTTAGTTATCTAGGCCAGGGAATAAGCCGTAAGGTGCTTAGGTTGCACCCTACATACATCTTGCACCATTCTCAAGAACGGGCTCTCCGGCCCGTTCCACATAAAGATAAATTTTCTTGTGGAACAGGCATCTTGCCTGTTCATAAAAGCCTAATTGAGAATGGTGCAATATCTAAGGGATGAGAATTAAATAAAATCCACTTTTCCTGACTGTTGTGGGATGGGCGTCCCGCCCGTCCTTTCTGGGCGGGCGGGACGCCCATCCCACAAGAAAAAAGGGAAATTATTTAATTGACGATCCTAAGTTGCACCCTACATATACAGGTTCTACCTAAGTCCTGTCTGGCTCAAAATATCCTTTGTTAGTTTAAAATTTTATTCATAAATTCCATATAAATGCTGTAGTCAACCTCGCACTTAAATAAAAATATCAGGGGAAAAAACGATGGCAATTTTACACGGCAGTTGGCTACTAGAAAATGAAAAAGATTGCTTATTTATTTGGGGAGAAACTTGGCGAAAAATTGGTGCAATTGAAACCAGGGAATCGGGGATCAATTTACCGCATCCCTTAGCAATGACCGAATCGGAATTTAAGACTTTCCTAAATTCCTTGCAGCAGTCGGGAAAACTGGATTGGCAATTACCGGAAACCGCAGAAACTCCCCCGGAAAAAAGCAAAAAAACTAGGCGATCGCCCAAAAGCCCAAACGCAGAAATTCCCACCCAAGACTCCTCAATTCAAAAGGAAATTCGGGCGATCGCACTTCCCACCCAAATCTCAGAATCGAACGCAAATCTGATGCCGCAGCACTCAGCAGCAGCACTTGAGGAACCTGCCCAAACCGAGGAAATTTACCTTTATCCCTGGCAAGTCGAGGGTTTTTGTCTCAACCCTCAAGCAGCTTTTGTTTTCTTGCAATCACTACCGCTTAACAGCACGGAACCAGACTCTTTTGTCGGCTCAGATTTGCGTTTTTGGTCTCATATAGCTAGGTGGAGTTTGGATTTGTTGGCAAGATGCAAATTTTTGCCGGGATTGGAGAAACAGTCCGACGGTTCTGCTATTGCCAAATGGCAACCGCTGTTAGATAGTTCTACAGATACACTCCGCCTCGCCACTTTTGTCAAGCAAATGCCGACGGCTTGCAGAACATATCAATCGAAGGAAGAAGGCACGACACGGATTTTGACACGGATACACGGATTAAGGATCGATGAGCGTGACTCAGATGTTGAAGTCAGAGGGAAGAAGGCAGAAGAAGGGAGTCAATTGCCTTTAGCGGTGGATTTGCCGATGGGGGCGGAGGAATTGGTGTTAGGGTTTTTGAGCAGTATTGTAGATAGTCAAGTGCGATCTGCTGGTAGCTCTACTTTAGACATCAAAGCAGTTTCTCCTGTGCGCGACTGGCTGCAAGCTTTGCAGCAGGAATCTGGGAGAGTTCAAGTAGAAACAGCAGCATTGGAAAACTTGGCAACCAAGCTGAGTGCTTGGACTGCACCGCTGCAAAATCAATTATCTCAACAAAGTCAATTTCGCACTTGCTTTCAACTCATACCGCCGTCTCCTGGTAAAGCCAACTGGAATTTAAATTATTGCTTGCAAGCAGCAGATGAAAACGAATTTTTGGTAGACGCGACAACTGTTTGGAACAACTCTGTCGAGCGTTTGGCTTATGCGGGGCGGACAATAGAATTGCCTCAAGAAACTTTGCTTAGCGGCTTGGGTTTAGCCTCGAAACTTTATCCGTTAATTGAACCGAGTTTGCAAGCACAGCGGCCTCAATCTTGCCAATTAAATCCGCTGCAAGCATACGAGTTTATTAAGTCTGTAGCTTGGCGGTTTGCTGATAGCGGGTTGGGCGTAGTTTTGCCGCCGAGTTTGACAAAGACAGATGGTTGGGCGAGTCGTTTGGGTTTGAGCATTCAAGCGGAAACTCCGAAAGTGACTCCGGGCAAGGGGGGGTTGGGATTGCAAAGTCTGCTAAATTTTAAGTGGGAATTGACGATCGGCGGACAGCGCCTTTCTAAGGCAGAATTTGACAGATTGATTGCGTTGAATTCGCCTTTGGTGGAAATTAACGGCGAGTGGGTGGAGTTGCGCGCGCCGGATGTGAGGGCTGCTCAAACTTTTTTTGCCAGCCGCAAAGAGCAAATGACTCTTTCTTTGGAGGATGCTTTGCGTTTGGCGTCGGGCGATTCTCAGACGATCGAGAAATTGCCTGTGGTGAATTTTGAGGCGACGGGTCAACTTCAGGAATTGTTGAATACTTTGAGCGATAATCAAGCGGTAAGTGCGATCGCAACTCCGGCTAATTTCCGAGGACAATTGCGGCCTTATCAAGCGCTAGGAGCAGGCTGGTTAGCATTCTTAGAACGCTGGGGTTTGGGTGCTTGTCTCGCGGACGATATGGGTTTGGGCAAGACCATCGAGCTAATTGCTTTCCTCGTGCACTTACAAGAACAAAATTCTCTAGAAGCGCCAACATTACTGGTTTGTCCGACATCGGTATTGGGCAATTGGGAGCGGGAAGTCAAGAAATTTGGCCCGACGCTGAAAGTGTTAGTTCACCACGGAGACAAACGCGCTAAAGGCAAAGCATTTGCGACGGCAATTAAGGGAAAGGATTTAATCATTACCAGTTACGCCTTGGTGTTTCGCGATGCGAAAGAATTTCAAGGCATTAAGTGGCAAGGATTGGTTTTAGATGAAGCGCAAAATATTAAAAATTCCGAGGCGAAGCAGTCGCAAGCGGTGCGACAAATAGAGGCATCTTTTAGAATTGCGCTGACGGGAACTCCGGTGGAAAATAGACTGCAAGAATTGTGGTCTATTTTGGAGTTTCTCAATCCTGGCTATTTGGGGCCGCGCAATTTCTTTCAGCGCCGATTTGCAATTCCGATCGAGAAATACGGCGATCGAGAATCATTGCAGACTTTGCGATCGCTCGTTCGGCCTTTCATTCTCCGCCGCCTGAAAACAGACAAAGAAATCATCCAAGATTTGCCCGAAAAACAGGAGATGACTGTATTTTGTGGGCTGGCAAATCAACAGGCGATATTATATCAGAAAATAGTCGAAGAGTCAATAGCTGAATTAGAGTCAGCCGAAGGCATTCAGCGCCGGGGAATGATTCTGGCTTTGCTGGTAAAACTCAAGCAACTTTGCAACCATCCGGCTCTTGTGAAAGCAGAAGCTAAGCCGAAAGAATTGGAGATTAAGAGTCAGGAATCGGGGAAATTGCAGCGGTTGGTGGAAATGTTAGAAGAGGTGCTCGCTGAGGGCGATCGGGCTTTAATTTTTACTCAATTTGCTGAATGGGGAAAACTCCTGAAACCGCATCTAGAACAGCATTTAGGGCGGGAAGTTTTGTTTTTGTACGGAGGAATTCGGCAACAGCAGCGGGAAGAAATGATCGATCGCTTCCAGCACGATCCCCAAGGCCCACCGATTATGATTTTATCTTTAAAAGCAGGCGGCACAGGTTTGAACTTAACCAGAGCAACCCACGTTTTTCACTATGATAGATGGTGGAATCCCGCCGTTGAAAATCAGGCAACTGACCGCGTATTTCGCATCGGTCAAACTCGCAATGTACAAGTGCATAAATTTGTGTGCACTGGTACGTTAGAGGAGAAAATACACGATATGATCGAAAGTAAGAAAGCTCTAGCCGAACAAGTAGTCAGCGCCGGCGAAAACTGGCTCACCGAGCTAGATACAGACCAACTTCGCAATTTACTAATTCTCGATCGCAATGCTATCATAGAAACCGAAGAAGAATAATATGATTAATTAGCAATTCCCAACAGCACGACACGGATGTCACGGATACACGGATAGCTGTTTTTTCCTTTGTGACCGAAAGCATCCAGGATACCCGCCACGTGATTCATCCGTCCAGAAATAAAAAACCTGTATCCGATAAAGGAGCCCCGAATTTATCTCGCGCAAGTCAATGCTTCAATTCTAAAATCTAAAATCTAAAATCTAAAATCGATTGACTCCAGTATCCCAATTACCTGTTTGGCCAATGCCCGATGCCCAATTCCCAATTCCCGATTGAAGCCAGAAGGAAGAAGGAAGAGGGGAAGAGAAGGAGATAGGGAAAATTCCCTGTTTGGCCAATGCCCGGTTCCCAATTCCCAATTCCCTGTTTGGCCGATTCCCGATTCCCAATTCCCAATTCCCGATTCCCAAATCTAAAATCTAAAATCTAAAATCTAAAATCGAATGATTGACAGAGAATGGTGGACACAACAGTGGTTAGATTTAATCAATACCTACCGCTTCAAAAAGCGGTTAGAACGTGGCTGGCAATATGCGCGTGAAGGTAAAGTTCTCAGCATTAAATTTCCCAATCAAGAAGTAATTGCCATAGTTCAAGGAACTGATCCAAAACCATATCAAGTTTCTTTAGGTCTCGACACCTTAAGCGATGAAGATTGGGATTATGTGATTGAAAATATGTCGCAAAGAGCAGTTTTTTCAGCTAAATTACTAGCAGGAGAAATGCCGCACAATATTGAAGATGTATTTGCGGCCGCCGGCAAAACGCTATTTCCGTTAAGTTTATCTGATATTCGATCGCGCTGTAGCTGTCCTGACCCGAAAAACCCTTGCAAACACATCAGTGCAGTATACTACTTATTGGGCGATCGCTTCGGCGAAGACCCTTTCGTACTGTTTCAACTGCGCGGAAGAACTAAAGAGCAAATATTGACCGCACTCCGCCAAAGACGGGGTAAGGAAGGAGAGGAAAATACCCAGCTAAACAAGGGTGAAAATTCCCCTACTGCGAATTCTAAATTGCCGAAGGTCGATCGCTTTTGGGAATACAACCAGCAGCTAGAATCATCTTTAGTAGTCATTGTACCGCCGCCCAGCAGCGAAACAGTATTAGATATCTTAGGCCCAATCCCCCTCGCCACCGACGGAAAAGGAACCGCTAGCAAATCCTCGCCCGCATCAGACGCCCTGAAGCAGCATTTTAGCAAAATCTACCAAGCAGTTAGCCAGCAAGCAGTTTTAGCAGCACTGAAACGGGGCGAAGGAGATTAACCTAATTTACTCACACAGATGATAATAGGGAATATGGCTGATAACAAATCAGGCTTTAATACCCATTTTATTCTTTAGTTTCTCTCTGCTGGAACGATAGTTTTTGTAGGATTGGTTTCAACTCACATCTTGCATCATTCTCAAGAACAGGCTTTTCGGCCTGTTCCACAAAAGATAAATTTTCTTGTGGAACAGGCCGGAAAGCCTGTTCATAAAAAGCTGATTGATAATGGTGCAATATCTCAGTTTCAAGCGACGAGTCTTACTTTTTGCAGTTTCAGTTTACACTTCCCGCAAATTACTCATAATCTCTATCAATTCCTGGGGGCGTTTAATAAAAAAATCGGGATTGTGTGCCACCAAAGCCTCCTGAGAATTAAAACCCCAACCTACAGCAATTACCTTAATTCCGGTTTTTCGAGCAGCTTCTATATCTCTAATCTCATCTCCCACGTAAACGACTTGTTTAGGATTTATATGTTCTCTTTTTAGCCAGCTATTAATAACTTTATGTTTGCCAAAAGTTGAACCAGAGTAAATAAATGTAAAAGTGTCTGGCAAACCATTTTTTTCCAGCGATGCCAAGACGTTTTCTCGGGAATTAGATGTGATTATTCCCAGTTGAAATCCCTGTTTTTTTAAATCTAGTAAAACTTCTTTAATTCCCGGAAATAACTGAATATTGGGAATTTCGCTGCGTAACTCTGCTTTCAACATTCTAATCAACAGCGGGAATTTGAAGATAGAAATGCCAGAATACTGAAGGAGTTGCCAAGAAGTTAAATTGCTCAGTTGAGCGATTTGGTCTTTGGTGGCCGACTTAAAGCCTAATTCTACTGACAAACGGTTGGTGATGCTCAGAAGAATATCGATTGTATCTGCTAAAGTACCGTCAAAATCAAAAATAATTACTTGGGTCATTGGACAATAGCAAATAAGGAACGGAGGCTCATACAATTTTAGATTTTAGATTTTAGATTTTAGATTTTAGATGGGGAATGACTTACGGCAGAATGTATTGTCTCTTGGCGAGCCGTAAACACCCTAGGGTTATTATGTATAGGGTAAAGTGCCTCCTAAGCACGAAATTCTCAACTTTTAAGGGTTAATTTGATTTGCTCTTGCATTTCGCCGCAGCATTTCGGGTTTAATGCGCCGCAGCGCCGAAGCTGTAAATCTGCGGTTCCATTCCTCGTCGGAAATGTCGGCTAATTCTGCAAGTGTCGGCGCTATATTTTCAGGATAAGGCTCAAAGTCTGCCACATCAGTTGGTTTAGCAAATCGCTGATTCCAAGGACAAACATCCTGACAAATATCGCAACCTGCTACCCAGCCTTGTAAATTAGATGCAATTTCGTCGGGCAATTTTTCGGCTCGATTCTCGATCGTGTGATAAGCTATACATCGATCGGCATTAACCACAAAAGGCTCAGTAATCGCCCCCGTCGGACACGCCTCAATGCAGCGAGTACAAGTACCGCAATGTTCCGTATGGGACTCATCGGGCGCTAACTCCAAATTAGTCAAGATTTCGCCTAAAAACACCCAAGAACCGTATTCGCGCGAAATTACATTACCATTTTTGGCAATCCAGCCAATCCCGGCACGCTGCGCCCACATTTTATCCTGAATCGGCCCGGTATCAGCATAATACCGCGCTTCAATTCCCTCGCCTTGCGATCGCACCCAATTTGCCAAAACCTTCAGTTTTTTGTGCAAAATTCTATGGTAATCCCGCCCCCAACCGTAGCGAGAGATTTTAGCATATTCGACCGCTGCATCGTCCCCCTCCTCCCACAGGGGATTTTGGGGGCGTTGGTGAGCCGTGTAGTAGTTTATGGCGACACATATTAAGGACTGCACCTCTGGCATTATGAATCGAATATCCTGCCGCTTTGGGTTTGCCATCCATGCCATATCCGCCTGATAACCCTTGTCCAGCCAAGCTTGCAATCTTTGTTTTTCTAGATCTAAATCCGTGTCTGTTGAGGCTATCCCGACTTTGTGAAATCCCAACTCAAGGGCTTTTTGCTTAATGCGATCGCTATTAATTGATTTTTTCATCGGGTAAGGAACAATAGCACAAATTGCGCTATAAGTCTAGTAATTTTCAGATTAATTTGGGGACATAATTGATAATACTTCCACAATCTTTATATTTATAAATTTGAACTCTCAAATGTCAAAACTGTCACATAATTTAATTAAGGGAGAATTCGATTCGCAAATTCAAGTACGCAAGTAAAACCGACAGCGAATCCCACAGCATACATATGGCAGTTAGTATCCAATCAGCTCAATCTATCTTCTCGAACACCGAGATTGCGAGCGTTGTTCCGGCTACCACCGAAGCATTTTACAAACTCAGCGTTGAAGACCAACTAGCCTTGCTCTGGTATGCCTACACCGAAATGGGCGTTTCCATCACCGCAGCCGCTCCCGGAGTAGCCAGCATGGCGCTTGTTGAAGGCATCCTGAGCGAAATCAAGCAAATGTCGCCGGCTGCTCAAAGCAAAACCATGTTTGACCTAGCCAGCAACGCCGACACAACAATTGGCCGGATTTACACTTCTTTGCGCGTCAACACCAAACTCGGTTTCTGGTACGAGTTGGGACAGTTGATGAAACAGGGCGTTGTGGCTCCGATCCCCGCTGGCTATCAAATGTCTCCCGAAGCCACCACAGTTCTCGAAACCATCAAGAAACTAGATCCCGGCCAGCAAATTACCGTACTTCGCAACACCGTAGTTCACATGGGCTACGACCCCGATTTCAGCCAAGAGTACGGCAAACGCTCAGCCCCCCGCAGCACTCCCACCGCTCCAGAAGAGCGGGTGAAAACCCAAATTGAGGGTATCAGCGAGCAGACTGTCCTCAGCTACATCGACTACATGAACGCCTTCGACTTCACCCCAGCCGTCGGTTTATTTGCTGAAGAAGGTGCCCTGCAACCACCTTTCCAAAAGCCGATCGTCGGTCGCGACGCTATCCTCAACTATATGCGGGAAGAGTGCATCGGACTGAAAATGATGCCCCAGCAAGGCGTATCGGAACCCGCAGAAGATGGCTACCGCCAAGTGAAAGTCACTGGCAAAGTCGAAACTCCCTGGTTCGGCGCGAATGTGGGAATGAACATTGCGTGGCGGTTTATGCTCGATCCCCAAGGTCAAATTTTCTTTGTGGCGATCGACTTGTTGGCATCTCCTAAAGAATTGCTCAATTTGATGCGTAAATAGAATATTCGGGTTCGGTCTGTCAAACAGACTTGGCCAGAAACCCAGATGCCGTCAGGTGTCTGGGTTTCTATGATTTTATATATATAATTTGAAATTTTAGATTCAAGAATTGAAGGATGGGAAATGACTTATGGTATTAGGGTTTGCAGCTTGGCTACACTTGCATTTTTTGAAAGTAGTATTGATTTTGGTGGCTCCCAAAGCTGCGATCGACGCTCTCCGGTTCCTCCTTTTTTCGGAGAATTATTTTCCTAGCCCTACTTATATCTTTTGAGGGATTTGCTGCGACAAAGAGAATGATTACAGTATACTCATTCATCTAAAATCACTTGTTTTATGACCGCAACAACTCGACCTATTTTAACTACCTCTATAAAGATTGCAGGCATCACAAACCCAACGGTACAGCGATATTTTGAAACTTTAAACGCGGGCGATTTTGACGCGACGGCTAATTTATTTGCCCATGATGGGGTTCTGCACGCGCCGTTTGAAGATCCAATTATCGGCAGCATCTCGATCGCCACTTATCTCAAAAAAGAAGCGCGAGGAATGCAGCTAGAACCCCAGAAAGGTGTCAGCCAAATTTTAGAAGATGGCCAAGTAGAAGTTCAGGTCAGCGGCCGGGTGCAAACTTCCGCATTTGGTGTTAATGTCGGATGGCTGTTCTTGCTCAATTCTGACAAAAAAATCCTTTCAGTCACGGTCAAACTGTTAGCTTCTCCCCAAGAGTTGCTAAATCTGCGGTCACAAAAGAAATGAGATGTTTGATAAGGTGTTTAACATTTAAATTGTCTATTTTGGTTTGACCTGTCGATCGCAAGTAATAGCTAAAATCGTGCGATCGACAGGTAAATCGGCTATTTATCGCCAGCATGAGGCAGAAACCGGGTTTTTTACCCAAATCTCTGGTGAAGCGTCGCTAACTGTTCAAAAACCCGGTTTCTTGGGTCTTTGTGCGATCGGGACTTTACCCCTAAAATCTTACAGTCTCAAGCGAGAGGGACGATACTGCACGAAAAATTGGCTGTCACCGCAGCGCGTGCGACAGACAGCCAAAGCGAGTCTAAAAGTGCATTGTCAATCACTAATCACTCAGGACTAATGACTAATGACTAACGACTAATTAAGATTTTTCCGGCAAACTCGCTTCCAACTTGAGACAGTTGCGACCGTCTATTTGCAAAGTGTAGTCCACCCGATCCATAAGTCTGCTCATAATCAGCCAGCCGTAGCCGCTTTCCTGTTTAGCTTCCGGCCTCGGGGGATTGTAAGTATCCATTTCGTAACCTTTACCGTAATCCCAAATTTCTAAACCAATATCCCTATTTTTTAAATTCAAGCGAATTAACACGGGCAAATTGGGTTGATCTTTGTGAGCATGGCGGATCACGTTAGAATAGGCTTCTGCTAACACCAAGCGCAAACGATTCGACTGACGCGGCCAATCGACGTGCTCTCCTAGCTCTACTTCTAAACTGCTCAGCAACCAATTTTCAACAATTGTTAAAAACCGCAAGTCGCTTGGCACATGAAGCTCAGTATTCATAAAAAAATCCCGTAAGTTTGAAAACCCTGTGTCTTCCAGGTATGAAATACGACGCGCCGAATGGATTCGGCCTCAATACTTGTCGCTAATCGGGGGATAGGAGCCTTTTCTGTTTAAAAATCAGGCATTCGTCATTCGGTAGAAGGCAGAAGTTAAGAGTATAGTTGAAAACTTTTGTTATGGGCCTAAAGCCCCTTAACAATTGATAATTATACCGAGACTGCAAGCAGCGAGGTATAAAAAATCTGTGTTTCAATCCTTAGCTTTTAAGCGTTGGTTTTTTCTGACGAATGCCTTCTACCTTAACCCTTTACAGGTATTTAATCCCCCAGGAAAGCGATTCAGGAAACTAGCTGCGCCATCGCCGGCTAGGTTTTTTACTGTTGACGATAACGCCGTCCTTTGCAGGACTACTCTATGGGCCGTCAACAAGCAGGGCTTAAGTTTTTTCGGCTTTCACCCCCGACTATGCGTCGGGAGTCGCTGACAGATTCAAAGAACCTCCAGAGAGAGTATGGTTTGGTCGTCTTCCTGAACGGGATTGTCGGCTCGGATGTGAGCCAACAAATTATCCAAGTTGAAAGAACCAGGTTCCTGAATCAAGAGTTGCCAAAGCCCTTCTTGTTGTAGCATAGAACGGGTTGGTACACCCCCTGCGACCGCTTGACTTGTCACGCTAGCTTCAGTAATCCCGTCACTCGTCAGCAGAAATACATCTCCTGACTTTAATTCGATCGTACCTGCTTTGCCTCTCCAAACTGGTAGTATCCCCAAGGGAATGCCACGAGCTTTCAGGAAATTCGGCTCGGCTGGCGTTTTACCGCTAGCGGCTTGAGCTTTCACCTCCGAGTGAGACCAAACAATCGGGTAAATGTGACCGGCATTAGCAAAGGCGAGGTGTCCCGTTGACGGAGTGTAACGAGCTACAACCATTGTAATAAAATGGTTGTTGCCGATCAGGTCGTCAGACATACTGCTATTCATGTTCTGCATAACTCGATCGGGCTCTGGAGAAACTTCTTGGGAAAGTTCCCGCCGCATCACCGAAATCGCGCTAGCCATAAATAGAGCAGCCGGAACTCCCTTACCCGAAACATCTCCCACCGCTATCCAAATATCCCCTTGGGAGTGGACGTAGACTTCAAAAAAGTCCCCACCAACTTCCCGCGCGGGATAACAGCAAGCTTGCACCCTGACAGTTTCAAAATCCGGCCAACTTTGGCGCAACAAGTTTGTTTGGATTTGGCGAGCCACTTCCAACTCGTTTTGCATCTGCTTGGCTAAATCCAGAGTGCGCTGGTATAGCTTAGCTTGAGACAGTGCCAGAGCAGCTTGAGCTGCTACACCTTCTATTAACTCTATCTCTTCTGCCGACCAAGGGTTAGTGCCACCAATCTGGGACAAAGCCAGTACCGCCAGCAATTCTTGCTGGTAAGTCAGGGGCACGGCAATCTCAACCGAGTTACCATTCCCCCCACTGTTGGAGTTCACTTGAGTTTGGCGGGTGGCTACAGCTTGAACCAGCAAATTTTCATCAAAAGAAAAGCTACTGACTTCAGAGGTTTGGGCTTGGTAGGGGAAGGTACTGGGCAATAGTCGATCGGCTTCTACCGGCCGCAGCATACAATAGTTGGCTTCAAAAGTTTGACCTACGGTTTGAACAATAGTTTGTACCATACTAGAGTAATCTAGCGACCCGCGAATCACGCTCATTACCTCATTGAACAGAGATTCCTTGCGTAAAGCGCGGCGCAATGCAACGCTGCGCTGCTTGTAGTATTTGTAAGTATCTGAGGCTTGATTGATCACCAATTTGAGTTCTTCTGGATTCCACGGTTTGGTGATGTATTTGAAAACTTGACCTGAGTTGATGGCCTCAACCAAATCTTCAACATCGGTGTATCCCGTTAGCAGAATCCGAATCGTATCGGGAAATCGCTCGACTGTTTTCCCCAAAAACTCGGTGCCATTCATTTCTGGCATCCGCTGGTCAGATATAATCACCGCCATCTCGCCCTGTTCGTCTAGAACTTCCAGGGCGCTGAGGGCGCTATCTGCTTTGTAAACCTGAAAGTCGCGTCGAAACGTCCGGTACAATAAATCCAAGTTGTCGGGTTCGTCATCGACTACCATCAGTTTCAGCTTGCTTCCATCTCCCCGACTCATCTTTCTTCCCCCTTGAAAACCCCCACCATAGCTGTAATCAGCAAGGTGGCGGGAGGAAAAGGGGGGCTGGATATATGCAACATATCAGTTACGTCAAGTTGAGTTAAAGAAACCCGTTTTACCTCAAGGTGAGCATTCCTTTCGCACCATCTGTTCGCACAGATGAGAGGCTTTCGATACTGTAACCCGCCTCGGTAGGCCGCTTCAATAGGGAAAATTCCCGAGTCAGCTTTCACGCTGTGATACGAGCAATGACCTTGTTAGCAGTCGGTACTTTTCTAAACACACCAGCATTCAAAACGGCTAATTAATGCTCTGATTGCAGAGTTCTTAACTAGCTGGGCACTGTCCTCGGTGTGAATTTTAACACTTACTACTAACGCAGGTATTGCTACCTAAGTCTGGTC
Source organism: Microcoleus sp. T3_D1 (assembly GCF_036700405.1). Classification (NCBI taxonomy): domain Bacteria; kingdom Bacillati; phylum Cyanobacteriota; class Cyanophyceae; order Oscillatoriales; family Microcoleaceae; genus Microcoleus; species Microcoleus sp. T3_D1. The sequence goes on along the minus strand of NZ_JAUBOV010000024.1, from coordinate 43,830 downwards.
AACACCGGCTGTATTTCAAGCCCCACTGTACCCGGAGGGTTAGTGGTGGGTTGTTGGCGCTATTCCCTACATCTTTGCCGAATCGCACTTGATTGCTGCATTCAAGTCCCCCTAATCTCTGAACTTTTTGCAGCAAGCATATTACTACGACTGCCGAATCAAGTTAATCTTTCTGCCAGTCTGAGCTTAGCAGAACGAGAGCGGGGATTTCTAGCGACTTCTTCGGATTGCGGCACGATCGGCTTTTTTGTCAGTACCTGCAAATTGGGTGTTCCTCTGAGTTGGTGCTTGACTGGTCGGTCTTCGAGACTGTGAAATGTAATGATTCCGATTCTCCCACCGGGTTTTAACCACCGTGGGGCAAGGTTTAGGAAAGTTTCTAAAGACGCTAGTTCGGAGTTGACGGCTATCCTTAAAGCTTGGAAAGTACGGGTGGCCGGATGGATTCTGCCGTTGCGCTGCTTGGGGGGGAAGCTGGAGGCGATCGCCCCTGCAAGTTCTGTTGTAGTTTGAAAAGGACGGCTTTGCACAATCCGCCTCGCGATGCGCCGCGACAGTCGCTCCTCGCCGTACTTGTAAATAATATCTGCTAGTTTAACTTCTTCCCAGTGGTTGATAATCTCTTCTGCCGTCAAAGATTGCTGCTGGTTCATACGCATATCTAGTTGAGCTGGGTGGCGAAAACTAAATCCCCGTTCCGGTGTATCGAACTGAGCAGAGCTGACGCCCAAGTCTGCTATGATACCATCAAATTCGGCCTCTGGGGACTGATATTCAGCAAAGTTGCCGTGCCAAAACTCAACAGGCGAGTTGGCAAATCGGGCTTGGCAAAAACGGATGGCTTGTTCGTCGCGGTCGATCGCCACCACTGTAACATCTGGCGCCGCCGCTAAAATCAAACTCGTGTGTCCGCCGCCCCCAAGCGTCGCGTCCAAATAGCGGCCGCCGGGACGCACAGCCAAACCCGCAATTAACTCGCTTCCCAAAACTGGAACGTGATAGGTGTCAATACTGACATCCGATCCAAGGGTCTCCTTCTCAGAGAGCTCGATATCCTTCATAATCATAAAAGCCAAACAAAAATCAACAATAGCTAGTAATCATTAATTCATTTAATTATGTCAAGAATTGAGACTAGAACCGAACCGATGGTGCTCAACATGGGGCCGCACCACCCATCCATGCACGGGGTACTCCGGCTAATCGTCACCCTAGACGGGGAAGATGTGGTGGACTGCGAGCCTGTTTTGGGCTATCTGCACCGGGGGATGGAAAAAATCGCCGAAAACCGCACCAACGTGATGTACGTGCCCTACGTGAGCCGCTGGGACTACGCTGCGGGGATGTTTAACGAAGCGGTGACAGTGAATGCACCGGAAAAGTTGGCAAATATTGCTGTCCCCAAACGGGCTAGTTATATTCGGGTAATCATGCTGGAGTTGAACCGGATTGCTAACCACTTGATGTGGGTAGGGCCGTTTTTGGCCGACGTGGGCGCGCAAACTCCTTTTTTCTATACTATGCGCGATCGCGAACCAATTCTCGACTTGTGGGAAGCAGCGACCGGTTATCGCATGGTTAATAATAACTATTTCCGCATTGGCGGAGTAGCCGCCGATTTGCCCTACGGTTGGGTAGATAAGTGCCAAGATTTCTGCGATTATTTCGTTCCCAAAATTGACGAGTACGAACGTTTAATTACCAACAATCCAATCTTCCGCCGCCGGATTGAAGGGCTGGGTACTATTTCTCGCAACGAAGCGATTAACTGGGGACTTTCCGGCCCCATGTTGCGCGGTTCCGGCGTAAATTGGGATTTGCGGAAAGTTGACCATTACGAATGTTATGACGACTTCGACTGGGAAGTTTGTACCGAAGCTGCTGGCGATTGTTTAGCCCGGTATTTAGTACGGATTCGGGAGATGCGCGAGTCGGTTAAGATTATCAATCAAGCCTTGAAAGGACTCCCCGGCGGCCCTTACGAGAATTTAGAAGCGAAGCGCTTAGAAAGCGGGCCAAAATCTGAATGGAATGGTTTTGACTATCAGTTTATTGGCAAAAAAGTGGCGCCGACTTTTAAGATTCCCAAGGGCGAACATTATGTCCGCGTTGAAAGCGGCAAGGGTGAGCTGGGGATTTATATTATCGGGGATGATACTGTGTTTCCTTGGCGCTGGAAGATTCGGGCTGCGGATTTTAATAATTTGCAGATTTTGCCTCACATTGTGCGCGGCGTGAAGATTGCCGATTTGGTGGCAATTTTGGGGAGTATCGACATTATTATGGGCTCGGTTGATAGGTAGGTTTTGTCGGTTTTTATCTAAGAAATTAACCCGGTTTTTTTAGGGAACCGGGTTGATTTTTTTGAACCGCAGATAAACGCGGATAAACGCCGATCGATCTCGATTAATATTGCTCTTAACGTCGCTAAAATGTACCTTATTTCTCTCTTCTCTCTTCCTCTGTGCCCTCTGCGCCCTCTGCGGTTAATAAAAAAAATCTCTCCTTCACAAATGAAATAACATCAACTTTAATTCGATAAATTATGAAAGTTCAGCAATCAGATATCAATGACAGCAACCCGGAACTCTGCGCTTTAATCTGCGAAAGAATTGCCGCCAGTCCCCAGCAGCGTATTACTTTTGCTGAATATATGGATTTGGCATTATATCATCCGCAGCACGGTTATTACAATAGCGATCGCCCGTCGATCGGCAAACAAGGCGATTTTATCACTTCGTCTCATTGGGGTGCTGATTTTGCGGAGGTTTTGGCGGATCAGTTTGTGGAAATGTGGGAAATTCTCGCCAAACCTCAAAACTTCGCGATCGTAGAAATGGGCGCTGGGCGGGGAAATTTTGCCGAAAATGTGCTGCAATATCTGCAACGGCAACATCCCGATTTCTTTCATATTTTAGAATACATTATTATTGAACTTTCCCCTGGGCTCCAAGCGGAACAGCGGCAAACTTTAGCCGATATTAAGTGTGTTAAGTGGTGTAAGTGGGATGAGATAGTTAATAATTCAATTGTCGGTTGTTTCTTTTCTAACGAGTTAGTGGATGCTTTGCCAGTGCATCAATTTATTCTGGAAGAAGGGCAAGTTAGGGAGATTTATGTTGCCGCAGAAACCCCAAAAAATGAACAAGAAGAGATAAATTTTGTTGAAGTAATTGGCGAAGTTTCCACCCCTAAAATTGCCGAATATTTGGATTTGGTAAGCATCGATTTGTCGGCGAGTGCTTATGGGGATGGTTATCGCAGTGAAGTAAATTTGGCGGCTTTGGACTGGATGAGTACAGTTGCTCAAAAGTTGCAGCGGGGATATTTGTTAACTATTGATTACGGCCATCCGGCGCACCGCTATTACAATCCGAGGCGCAGGGAGGGGACGCTACAGTGTTATTATCGCCACCGATATCACAATAATCCTTATATTAATGTGGGGCGGCAGGATTTAACGGCTCATGTTAATTTTACGGCGTTGGAAAGGCAGGGTGAATTGTGCGGTTTGGATGTGGTAGGGTTTACTCAGCAGGCTTTGTTTTTGATGGCGTTGGGTTTGGGCGATCGTATTGCTTCTCTATCAACAAATGATGCGGAAGTATTGGATGTGGCAACGTTTTTGCGGCGACGGGAGGCTTTGCATCAGTTAATCGATCCGATGGGTTTGGGGGGTTTTGGGGTTTTGGTGCAGTGTAAAGGGTTGAGGGAGGAGGAGAAGGGGAGAATTTTGAAGGGTTTGATGGTGCCTGATTGATTATTCCAAATTGATTATTAACTAATTTAATAGTTGAGATTTTTGGAACCGCAGATGAACGCTGATTAACGCTGATGTAATTTTGATTGATTCTGTATCCACCCAAATTATTGTCATGCAACCAATACCGGATGATTGAGTTTGCGCGAAGCATACAAAAGAGATGCTCTCAGATCGTCTGCTTCAAGATCGGGCATTTCTTCTAGTATTTGTTCCGCACTCAAACCAGCCACAAATAAGTCCAGTACGTCTGATACCCGAATTCTCATGCCGCGAATGCAAGGGCGACCGCCACACTGTCTAGGATTAACCGTGATTCTGGCGAATAGATATGACATTAAAGTTAGCTCCTACAACGCTTAGTTATAGTATGAATGAGTGCGCTCGTAATTGTCAATAACTGGATTCCCATGATTATTAACTAATTAAGCTGTACCAATTACTTTGGTCATCACTTAAGCGCACTGACTCAACGGCGGAAAATCCCATTTCCCTGAATATAAAGTAGATGGTAGCTTTAAACAATAGGCAGCAGGAACCACCTCGATCAACCACCAATTAAACATATCTCGTTGAGCCGCAGCAAAACCAGAAATAGCATCTCCGGTAATGGCATCATACAAAATATCCAAGATGGCATTATAAGCTGTTTTCGTGTTGAGTGTTTGCAGCAACCCATAGAAAATATTATAAGCTTCGTCAGTAGCTTGATATTTTCCAATTTTGTCGATATGAGGAAACAATGTGTCAGCCCAAGTTTCGGGAATTTCACCGCCATCTTTTAGCCAACAAGATATAATTCCTTCAACGATATCAGCCTTGTGTTCTTCAGGAAAGTAATGTTTAATGGTCGGTTTAGCTGCTAATGCTATTCCATAAGCCATATAGACGTATCGCTGATGAGATATTGCATCATTAGGCATTCCAAAGGCCGTCATTACTTGTACAAAAGCTTCTTCTACATCGCTGTTTCCGCCTCTTTCGTATAAATCGTCATATTTTCTATCCCAAACCGTGCGAAGTGTTTGCTGTAATTGCTCAGGAATATCTGAGTTGCTGGGCAATTTAAAATCGGTGTAGTGACCTAGAGCAAACTTTATCATTGACTTTCCCTCCTTATGTATTTTCCTTGATCGTCAACTAATATCAAGCTAGTTTTAAGATTAATATCACTTCCATTCTACCTTACCCAGAGAAGCCAGTAAAGCCTTCCTTGGCTCTACTGGCTTTTGATCCTATATTTCTACGGATATGGCTCCTCGTAGAAGATAATCACTTCAATGTTGGGGAACCACCTAGCAAAGTCTTCATTGCAGGTAGTGTAGCAGCCAGAACACATATTCCGGCGCGTGTAAAGGTAAAGCCTTCCTGTCGCCTCCGAAGGTACACTATCTCGTTCCAACTCTGCTGCAAGTGCATTGAAGAGCTTGTACTCAGCGTGTTTTTCGTTATAATTATTATTGAATGATGCTCTGTCAATCCTTGGTTCAAACAGCAACTTTGGCCCATTGTTTTCACCTGGAATATTCAGAGGCTTTTTCTTGCTAGTAGCTTCTTCTCTATAAACTCTACCGGTTGGGAGTTCTAGTTTGGCAACAGCAACATTACCAGAGTCGTTTTTAATATAAGTCGATCGAACTTCTTGAGCCTTAGTTCGCAGTTCCTCTACGATATCCGCATGGCACTCAGGGATGCCTTCGGGATACTTGTAAGGAGGTGTCTTTCTAGAGGGGTTTCCTGTAGTTAAGTTTTTGTTCACGGGAGAAATAAGTAATTTTACTGGAGGCATCGATAAATAAAAATATATATAACCTGACTTAGACATAAGATTTAAGCTTCATCTGACTCAGGTATTTTGATTATACCACACTTTCAAATCAACTGCCAACTCTGCTCTGACACCTCTAATTCAGCCCATTTCAATCGCTCTTGAATTGACATTTCCTGCAACTTTTTACTCATTTCATATAAATCAACTTGCGGATAATCCCCCTTAAATAGCGGAATTAAAGACTGCACAACAGCAGCGATTCCCTGCGGCGGCACTGCATTGCCAATCTGCCGCCGTACTTCAGTCGTAGAACCTTCAAAAACAAAATCATCGGGAAAGGTTTGCAATCTTGCCCTTTCACGATTGGTCAAAGAACGCGGTTCTAAATAATGATAACCCCAAGTCCCGCCACCTCCACCAGCAATAATTGTCGATGATGGTTTATCTGGATGAATTCGCCGATAAACGTGACTGATCATGCCTTTGACATAGTATGGACTATCCTTGGGAATATCAGAAAAATTGCCTCCCGGTTTAATTCGATTTAAAATTTCAACGGTGCGGGCTTGAATTTTATGATGTTGGTTATTGTCCAGAACTGCTTCCACATTTTTGAGTGCTTCGCCCGCTGTTCGATATGGATTTTTGCGATTTTGACCGTATTCTGGCTGAGGATGCACAAAGTTAAATCCTGTATCCATCCGAAGGCCAACTAATAACACTCTTTGCCGAAATTGCGGAACTCCGTAATCCGCAAAGTTGTAGAGTTTAGGTTTAACTAAGTAGCCGGGAGCGATACTTTCAAAATCAGAAATTATTTGTTTTATTGCTTGATAATTATTTGCACTTAATAAGCCTTTGACATTTTCTGCTACAAAAGCTTTGGGCTTTTTTTTATTGACAAAATCGAGAAAGTATGTATATAAATTGCCTCTGGTTCCTTCCAGTCCGGGGCGTTTCCAAATTAGGGAGAAATCTTGACAGGGGAACCCTCCTATACATATTTCCGCTTCGGGAACTTGTGCAATGTCTATATTTTCTATGCTGTCGTTGATGATGACATCAGCAATGTTTCTGCTGAATGTTTTGCAGGCGTATTTATTGGAGTCGATCGCCCAAACTACCTCAAATCCGGCTTGATGGAATGGCAAATCCATGCCGCCGCAACCAGAAAATAAGGATATGAGTCGCGGTTTTTTTGTCCAGGCGATCGGCTGGAGACGTTCGATTAACATAGGAGTGTAAAGTTAGCCAAGGGCGGGCTGGATGCCCGCACCATAAGAGTGTCATCATACCAAAACACGATCGAACTCGACTCATCAATTGATATTTCACTCTTCATCATCTAACTCGATCCCCGCTTGACGCAGTTTTTCGGCCAATTTTTCAGCGCGGAGTCTTTCGCGATCTGCTCGTTGACGTTCTTGTTCTGTTCGCTTGGCTAATAACTGAAGTCCGCTAAAGAGGACTGAGAAGAAGGCTTTTAAACTCATTAGTCCTCATAGCGAGGACTTTAGCTTTGAGGCAGGGAATTCATTCCCTGCCGGACTTAATATGCAGCTATGATCTTCTGCTGTAGCTCGTTTTTCATTGCTAGTAGTTCCGATTGGGCGATCGCACTTTGTTCACCGCTCGCCAACCACTTCAATTGTACCGTCTCGTTTTCAGCTTCGGCATCTCCCAAAACTAAACACGCAACTGCACCGCTTCTGTCGGCTCTTTTAAACTGTTTCTTGAAAGGACTAGCACTCAAATCTATTTCTACGCTAAACCCGGCACTTCGCAATTTTTGAGCTAACAATACCGATTGCTGTTCTGCTTTTTCGCCCCTGGATACCAAATAAAAATCTAACTTCGGCGCGGGCAAAGGTTGCAACTTTTGCAGCAGGATAATCAACCTTTCGATACCCATTGCCCAACCGACTGCCGCCGTATCTGGGCCGCCCAATTCCTTTACTAAACCGTCGTAGCGGCCGCCTCCGCAAACTGTTGCTTGCGCTCCCAAATCGTCGGAGATAATTTCAAATGCGGTGTAGGTATAGTAATCTAAACCGCGCACTAATCTGGGATTTAACTGATAGCTAATTCCTAAATTTTTGAGCATAAGCTGCACTTGCTCGAAGTGATCTCGCGATTCCTCTCCCAAATAGTCCAAAATACTCGGCGCACCAGCTACAATTTCTTGAGTGCGCGGATTTTTGCTGTCCAATATCCGCAGCGGATTGCGAGTCAAGCGATCTTGAGAATCCGCGTCTAATTTGTCTTTGTACGGTGTAAAATAATCGATCAAAGCTTGTCGGTAATTTTGTCTGTCTTGCTTATTTCCGACAGAATTAATATCGAGGCGCAAATTTTTTAAACCGAGGGTTTGCAGGATGTCGCAGGCGATCGCAATTACTTCGACATCCGCACGAGGATTCGCACTCCCCAACACTTCCACGCCAATTTGATTGAACTGCCGCTGTCTTCCTTCTTGCGTGTGTTCGTAGCGAAACATCGGTCCCGCATACCACAGACGCTGCACGTCTCCCGCCGCGTACAAACTGTTTTGAATAAAAGCTCGGACTACTCCGGCGGTGCCTTCTGGACGCAAAGTTGTCGCTCGATCGCCCTTATCCTTAAAAGTGTACATTTCTTTGCCCACGACATCGGTAGCTTCTCCGATGCCGCGTTCAAATAAAGATGTCTGTTCAAAAATTGGCGTCCGAATTTCTCGATAAGCCGCTTTTTTCAAAATTGTTCTAGCGACTTCTTCTATATTTTGCCAATATTGAATTTCAGCGGGCAAAATATCCCGCGTTCCCGGTAAAGTTTTAATTGCACTCATTTTGTTAGTCAGTAGTCAGTAGTTAGTAGTCATTAATCATTAGTTATTAATCATTAGTTATTAGTTAACCGTCAACAGTCAACAGTTAACAGTCAACAGTCAACAGCTAACAATTCCCAATAACTAATGACTTAATAATTCCCACGCTCCGTAACGATCGCCATAATAAGCCAAAATGCGATCGACCCGCTCGCGACCTGCCAAATCGAACCCTTCAGGATACTGTATCCACAAACCCCCAATTTGGCTGTCCCTGTAATCAAACCGCTGCGACTGCTGCGGGATTAAACCGGTTTGCACCCCTTCAACTTGACGCAAATGGACCGCCACTTCGCGATACACCGCCAGCGGCAATCCAGGGGATTGAATGTGATAGCGGAGTTGTTTTTCTTGTGCCGTTTGCATCATTTCTTTGCCTGTCCCAACCAAAATCCCTACTTAAGATACTTCTTTATCGATCGGCCGCGGTAGAGGACAGCAGTTAATATTGTCCAAACATACCTTTCCCCACTGCAACGCCCAGCGTACAAGGGTAACTCGATTGTCAGCGCGCGTCTTGTTCAAGATATTGCTAATGTGGTTGTCAACTGTACGCTTGCTAATCTCTAACTTTTCGGCGATTTTCTCATTAGTCAATCCCGCCGCTACTAACTCTACCACTTGCAATTCTCTGTCCGACAGGGTGACAGGGGTTCCAGAGACAATCCCACTCATAAATTTTTCCTATGTCTGCATATTTACCTATCTACAATTCTAGAGGATGAGGGATGAAGTATGAAGAGCAAATTAAATTTGCTGTGCTACTCTTTCGGGTCCGAAGCACCAACTCGCTTGTAGAATCGCAAAAAGTGCAAACTCAGCGCTGACACAGCATGACGCACAGCCACTTGCACTGGTTGTGCGTCGGGTGGCGGATGCTGCCTTTACCTACGCCTATCTGACATCCGGGCCCAACCTGCAGATGTTTGCGCGTAAAACAACTAACTTATAAGCCCGCACTATATTTCAGCCGTTAGGGAGTAACTGCCAATATCAGTACGTCTGATATTATAGGATCAGCCATAAAAAAATAGCTGGCAATTTTTCTGGGATGGGTTAAAAATCATTATTGACCTGTCTACTGCTGGTCTAAAATCTCAAATCTCAAATCTCAAATTTCTATGACTTATCCTCGCGTTCTGTGTCTGGGTGAAGTTTTATTTGATTGTTTAGCAGACAAACCAGGAGTATCTCTCGAAGAGGTAGAATCTTGGACGGCATATCCCGGCGGTGCTCCTGCTAATGTTGCCTGTGCTTTGGCTAAATTGGGGACGGCGGCGGGCTTTATCGGTGCTGTAGGTGGGGATGAATTGGGGAATTCCCTAGTGCAGGTATTGCAAGAAGTAGGGGTTGATATTGCTGGAGTGCAGCGACATCCAAGTGCGCCGACGCGGCAAGTTTATGTCTTGCGGAATGAAGCGGGCGATCGATCTTTTGCCGGTTTTGGCGACTTTGATACTGCGGATTTTGCCGACACCCGCCTCCTTGCTGCACAACTACCCGAAGTGCTGTTTGAAAATGCCGAATATTTAGTGCTAGGCACTTTAGAATTAGCTTATCCTGAAAGTCGAGACGCGATCGTCCGAGCGATCGAACTAGCAGAACAGTACGACGTTAAAATTATACTTGACATCAATTGGCGTCCCGTATTTTGGCCAAATCCAGACGAAGCAAAAGCGCCCATTAGAAAAATATTAAAAAAAGTTGATTTTGTCAAGCTATCCGAGGAAGAAGCCGAATGGTTGTTTGACACTACCGACGCTGGAGCTATTACCTACCGCCTCGATTCCGTAGAAGGCGTTTTGGTGACTGCAGGCGAGAAAGGTTGCGCCTATTGTATCTCGGAAAATGAAGGAAAAATCCCCGCCTTTACAGTAGATGTTGAGGATACAACAGGTGCCGGCGACGGTTTTATGGCTGGTTTTGTCAGCCAATTGTGCAAGGTGGGAATTAAGAGTTTAGCCACTCCAGAAATAACCAAAAAAGTTGTAACTTATGCGAATGCGGTAGGTTCGATGACAGCGATGAAACCCGGTGCAATTGCGGCTCAACCAACCGCCGCTGAAGTAGAAGCTTTCTTGTATTTGTACAAAAATTAGCAGGCAAAACCTCTCCCCCCAAAACGGGGAGGGGGCTAAATTTGGTTCAGAAACCCGATTGCTAGGAAAAAAATAACTGTTATAGAAATTCGCGTTAAAAACCCTCTATAGCAATCCTGGCATCATTTGCATAATTATTGTAGGGGCAATCCCACGCCCGGTTGCCCGATAGATAGGGGGTCAGCACTCTTGGCACTACCCCTACAAATTTATCTGAATCATTTAGGATTGCTATATAAGACTTGGCGATTAAACTCGCTACTATACAAACTCTCGCCCTAGTTAAGAGGGAGTAAGAAATAAACTGGTATTTAAGCCCGATTTAGTATTATAGGTTTTATTGTGGGCAATTAACCGCACATCATATCATGTCCGGTCGATTACCCTGATTCCTGTAGGGGCGGGTTCACCAATAATATTTGCCAAAAACAGACAATCTCAAAAACCCGCCCCGGCAATTGTATTAGGGGCGATCGAGCGGACATGATATAATTTGGCGCACGATTAACTCTAGTGGCTGCGAAGCATCTATGATAATTGCATCTTGTGGTTCTTCGAGAGTATCTAACTGACTTAACAGCAAGTCTGCTTTCATGTAGTGATTTTCGCGACTTTTTAACCTTGTGGCTAATAGCTGAAAAGAACATTTTAGATAAACTATCTTCATGCGCTTTTGGTCTCGGTAGAGCATTTCGCGGTAAGATGTTTTTAAAGCAGAACAAGCCAAAACCACATTTTTATTTTCTAACAGCCACCTGTCTATTGCAGCTTGCAATTGTAATAGCCAAGGAAGGCGATCCGCATCTTCTAAAGGAATGCCCCGACTCATTTTATCGATATTAGCTGATGGGTGAAAATCGTCGGCATCGCTGAAATCCCAATTGAGAGATTGGGCCAGCAACTTGCCAACAGTAGTTTTGCCTGAACCGGAGACTCCCATCACGATTGTAATCATCACGTTTATTTACCGAATACTTGCAATTTTATCGAGTTGTGCGATCGACAAACCGGGTTTCTTAAATTGCCCCATGAATCATACAATTATCAACAATTCAACAAACCCAGTCTATTTCTAATTGTAGAGCAATTTTATTCCTGAGTTTGTCTAATGAATTCACAATAATTAACTTGGGTTCTTCCCTAACTTTGTGATGATAATTTTACTTATTGTTGCTGATTATCCGATCGCACTTGCAGCTAAAACATCACTGCTAACCGGCTGGTACATCGGGCCTTGGAAGGGGCGAAAGCCTTGCGGGCAATCGGCAGTCATCTTGCACAGCAAGCGGAACTGTAGCGGCGTTGGGGGTTGATTGAGACGATCGACTTCTACGCGAACCAATTCTGGATGCTGCGAAATAATTTCAAAAATATCATCCACAAGATAGCGCTGACAATAGCCGACAATCCAGTGATCTTTAGTACACAGAAGCAGACGGGAAGCGCGCGGATTTTGAAATTCGTGGGCTAAATACAAAAGTTCGCCCACTTGAAGCCGATGAATCCGTTCAATTGCCGACTTTGAAAGGTATCGCAGTCCATCTGCAAAAAAATGGATACAGTAACGTCCATTTTCATCTGGTTCGGGACAAGGGAACACCTCAAATTTATCAGTTGGCCGTTTACCTCCGCTGCGCGCCAATAAAGCAATTGGGTCATGTTCGTGTTCAGGGATATTCAACCACTGCACAAATTCAGGGTATTCAGGGCGCGATCGCGCCATCACTCGATTAGAAAACAACGCAAACAGTTTCTGTGAAGTGTAAACATTATTGAAATCCGGGAAAGATGGCAAAGGTTGAAACCCGCACTTAAGTTTAGCTTCTAGAACACCATTTGTATAATTGAACTGGTATTCTTTACCGTTAAATGTCAATCGACCAATCGGAAACCAAGAACCGCTGTCCGGGCTTTGCCAAGCTAAAAATAGTGTTTTCAAAGCAAATCTCCTGTCAATTCAAGTAGGGTGTTCACCTTATGTTTACTTTGAATTAAGAATATTTTTTTGCAATTCTTGCCGCGTTTTACCGTCGATTATCTCTTTGCCAACCTTGGGCTGGCTGGCATTAACTCGGACAAAATCGATATCATCTTTTTCGGTAAATTTGCGATCGCCATCGGAGTCTTTTCTAATTGTAACAAAAATCCCGTCGCTCTTTTTATCAAATACCCAACTCATTAACTGGGTATCGGGCGGAGTGATTGCCTGAAGCGATTTGCCTGCCAAGTTAGATAAATATCCAACGATCGCGTCTGCATCGTCAAGTTTGCCATCAGTATTTGTGTCGCTATCTATGATATGAAACAACAGCAATTGATTCTGAGGCTTGCTGGATACTTTTTTTGATGGATTTTGCTTCAGTTGATTTGTTTGTTCATTTTGATTGCTGGGATTTTCTGGATCTTTTTTAGGTAGCAAATATTCAAATTTTGATATTAACGCTTTTCTGTTTAATAAAATATTAGATTGTCCGCTACTTTTGTTATAAAAAATCATATTATAACCAATCATACCGCTGCCCCTTGAATCTCCATATAAACTTAATTTTGATGATATAGGATCGCGTCCCGATTCTTTTTCATCGCTAGATAAGATAACTGGAATCATAATATATTCTGATTCAGAGTCAACGATTAAATCGCCATAAGCAATCTGTGGCTGTGGCTTTTCTGCTTTCTTTTGTGCCCGAGTTACTGTCTTCGTTGCACTGCATGATAGGGTAATAGCAATTAGGGCAAATGTGGTAGCCACTTTACGGAAAATATTATGATCGATCATGACTTTTTAGATTTGACATCGATATTTATTTTCATTTTATTCTAACTAGCCGAGCGCTGTCACGTTCAGCGATCGGTAAATCCATCTAAAAAAACAGAATACCCAGATCCTCGACTTCTTTAAGAAGTGGAGGATCTAAGATTCTAAACATCGCTAACAACTTCTAACACAGGAATTCGCGCGGATCGGTGACATACCCAGTCAGCGCAGAAGCCGCCGCCGTGTAAGGCGAAGCTAGATAAACTTGCGCTTCTTTATTCCCCATGCGGCCGGGGAAATTCCGGTTAGTTGTAGATACACAAATTTCTGGTTCGTTCATCCGCCCAAAAGTATCTTTCGGGCCGCCCAAACAAGCGGCGCAAGAAGGCGCTGCGGGTTCGATGCAGCCAGCAGCTAAGAAGATTTCCGAAAGCGTTTGACCATCGTATTTTGTGACAAACAAATCTTCGTAAACTTTCTGAGTTGCTGGTACTAAATAAGTCGGAACTTTGACTTGATTTCCTTTCAGAATGCGGGCGGCATTCAGAAAGTCGGAGGTTTTGCCGCCGGTGCAGGAACCGATGTAAACTCGATCGATCTTGACATCGCGGCAGTTGCGCGCTAAGTCGCGGTTGTCGGGAGAGTGCGGTTTGGCGACGACTGGTTCTAATTGGGTGACATCGTAGGTGCGATCGCTATAAAATTTAGCATCCCCATCGCTGTAAAATGAATCGAAGGCTTTATCAGTCCGCGAAGTAACGTAATCAAACGTAGTTTTGTCCGGCGCAACCGTGCCGTTTTTACCGCCAGCTTCAATCACCATATTGCACAGCGTCATCCGTTCTTCCATCGTCAAACGCTCAACGGTATCGCCAGCAAATTCCATCGCCCGATAGTTAGCACCGGCAACACCAATATCACCAATAATTTGCAAAATCAGGTCTTTTGCTAGCAAATAATCTGGTAATTCACCGTTGAATATAAACCGCATGGTGGCCGGAACTTTGATTAACAGTTTACCGGTTCCCATGATAAAAGCCGCGTCTGTATTGCCGATACCGGTGGCGAATTGTCCGAAAGCGCCGGCATTGCAGGTGTGCGAATCTGTGCCGAACAGCACTTCCCCTGGTCTGGTGTGGCCTTCTTGTGCTAGGGCGATGTGGCAAACTCCTTTGTAGTCGGGATTTGCTTTGAAGTCCGATCGATCCGTGATGTCGTAAAAGTATTTTATCCCCTGTTCGGCGGCAAAATCGCGGAGAATATCGACGTTGCGGTTAGCGCGTTCGTCGTTGGTGAAAATGTAGTGGTCGGGAATGAGGACGATTTTGTCAGGGTTCCAGACTTTTGCATTCTCACCGAATTCGCGTTTGAAAACGCCGATGGTGCCGGGCCCGCAGACATCGTGGGTCATCAACACGTCTGTTTCTACCCAAATATTTTCTCCGGGCTCGACTTTAGTGCGGCCTGATGCTTTGGCTAATATTTTTTCGGTCAGAGTCATTCCCATAGTGCGATCGCTCTTTTTTATTAGATGCTACATAGTGTATTGTACGAAATATCGCCTGATGTTGAGAGGAAATTTATTATGAATATGAGCGTCTTCTCCTCAAAGTGGGAGTACGCCTGATTGTGAAGTTATTGTTCATCCGCAAAAAACTTATTTAGTCAAGCGCGATCGAACTATTAGTTTGAATGAAAGGTCAAGGAAAGTTTATTGCAGTATTAGTAGACTTATAAAATCCCACTTTTTCACTAGGATTAAAGGCTATAAAGATTTAGCTTCGCCAATCCCAAATACCGAACACCTTCCGGCGTCACGTCAAACCGACAAGGCAAAACCTCTACACCTTCACTTATAGCCTGTCTGAACAATTCTCCGTAAAGGCGATCGGCACTATCCCCCGGAGCAAAATCCGTACAATCTCCGCGATTAATAAAATACAGCATTACAGCCCTCGAACCCTGCCGCACCACTTCTATCAATTCTCTCAAATGTTTCTGTCCCCTCTCCGTCACTGTATCGGGAAATAAAGCCAACTCCTCTTTTACCCAAGTTGTATTTTTCACTTCCAGAAAAATCGGTTTTTCCTCACCTGTTAGCCAAAAATCCACTCTACTTTTTTTATCAGTGCCGTAAACAACCTCCGGTTGAATTAAACTGTAATTGCCCAACTGGGGAAACAATTTCAATTCCAAAGCCAATTTAACTACTCGATTTGGCAGCCCAGTATTAACTCCCACCCAAGTTGGCACAGTGTCGCAAACTTTAATTAATTCCCAAGTATAAGCTAACTTGCGTTTAGGATTGTCGCTGGGAGATACTAGCACTGGATTGCCCGGAATGTAAACACCTGTCATCGGGCCCGTATTCGGACAGTGCGCGGTAATGATTTCTCCCGAATCTAGTTCAATTTCGGCAAAAAATCGCTTGTACCGCTTGATGAGAATTCCGGGTAAAAGAGGGGGATATTTGTAAATTAAGTCAGTCATTCGATTTTAGGTTTTAGATTGTAGAGTGAGGCATCATAGCATGAAACGACGGTTTGTAGTTTAGCTAGGCTTACTTATTCATTCATTCTTTGTTTCATATCCTTCGCCGCTAAAGCATAACCTCCATCAGCACCGTCTATAAAATGCACTTGCTGGCCGTTGCGTTCAAACACCAGACAAGTCATCAACGCTCTGTCAGAAACGTGCAAACCGTAAACCAGCTTGCCTTCTCGGTAATTCCTTTCCAAGTACCCCGTCAATTTTTTTCGCCGCCACTCATTGCCAGAAATTACCATCCTCAACATATCATCAAATTTGCGGTAATCCGTAGCTGCGATCGCAATATCTTTATAAACTCCCCAATCTAACTCTTCTGTCTTAACCTTCAAATTCATTAGCAGCGAACCAAGCGCCGTCTCTAACTGGATTTTTGATAAATACATCTGGCGGTCTAACCAACTAGCATTGCTCGCCCTAACTAGAGTTTCTTTAATCAGCTTTGCGCTATTAAGTGTCAATTTAAGGTTTTTAGTGTCGATAGGATTTAAACTATTTTCCTTGCCGTAAATGTAGTTAATTTTTTTGATAATTTTTCTATATAATTGATGACTTTGCTGACCCAAATCTTCTCGCACCATTACCAGCAGCGTTACTATTTCCCCATACTTGCTGGGAATATCCTGCCACCGGCACTCCAATCCCGAAAAATCGGCTGTTGCAGAAATGCCATTATTTTTAATACTGTAAATATTACCAGGCGCTGGATCTTTAATAAGTTCAGTAGCACGAGTTAAGCCGCCGCCACTAAAAACAGCTTGGCTGTAATTTTCTGAAACTTTAAACTTAGCTATTTTAACCGGATAATTAGCTGCCACAACTTGAACCGGGACGGCCCCAACTCGCAAATCCATGTCAAATTGAGTCTTAGCCATTTGTTGAGTGGCCAGCAAAGCAATCTTAGCAGCGGGTAAAAGCGATGGCCCCATTAAAAGAGAAGCGCCGTCGCCACCAAACACAAACGGAATCTCAGTTTTGCCGGCGATATTCAAAACAGCAACGATTGAACAAGCCCCCAATAAGTTAACTTCTTTGTATTTTCCAGCTTCAATCGCTTTTGTAGAACCGCGAATATCTGTGACAACAATGTACCAATCATCAGGTACGTCAACAAAATTACCCAGATCGGTAATCTTGATAAAATTGTCCAGTAAAGGTAATTGGGAATAGAAGTTTTCGGAATTCATGTTATCATTCTCCCGATTCGCGATTAAAATAAGTGAATCCTTTTAGCATTAGCGTTTGTAACCATTTGTGTCCCAATTACAGAAGCCCTCTCGTTCCCTCGCAGGGATTGCCGGCATTGTCGCACTCGCCACTCTAATTAGCAAAGTCTTTGGATTGGTGCGCCAAATTGCGATCGCCGCAGCCTTTGGAGTCGGTGTCGCCGTCGATGCCTACAACTACGCCTACGTCATCCCTGGTTTCTTATTTATTTTGCTGGGAGGGATTAACGGGCCATTTCACAGCGCCATAGTCAGTGTTTTAGCCCGCCGGGATAAAAAAGAAGCAGCACCCTTAGTCGAGACTATCACCACCTTAGTCGGCGGCTTGTTGCTGTTGGTGACGATCGCTTTAATTATTTTTGCCGATCCGCTGATAGATTTGGTGGCACCGGGATTAAATAGAACAGCAGAAGGTTTACAAATCAAAGCAATTGCCGTCCAGCAATTTCGGATTATGGCGCCGATGGCATTACTTTCAGGCTTAATCGGCATTGGTTTCGGCACTCTCAATGCCGCCGATATGTACTGGCTTCCTTCCATCAGCCCTTTATTTTCTAGCGTTGCACTTGTCGGCGGTTTGCTTTTCTTAGCCATGCAACTCGGAGACAAAATTATTCAGCCAGAATTCGCACTAATGGGCGGCTTAGTGTTAGCTTGGGGAACTTTAGTGGGCGCAGTTTTGCAGTGGTTGGTGCAACTGGTGGCGCAGTGGCGCGCCGGCTTGGGAACATTGCGTTTGCGGTTTAATTTTAAACGGCCGGGAGTGCAAGAAGTAATTAAGGTGATGGTTCCTGCGACCTTATCATCAGGAATGCTGCAAATTAATGTTTATACTGACCTATTTTTCGCATCCTACATCCCTCAAGCTGCCTCTGCGATGGGTTACAGCGGCTTGTTAGTTATGACGCCTTTAGGCATTATTTCTAATGTAATTTTAGTGCCATTTTTGCCGATATTTTCTCGCCTCACCGATCCGAGAGATTGGCCGGAATTAAAAGCTCGAATTCGTCAATCTTTAATTTTGACGGCCCTTACGATGCTGCCGCTGAGCGCTTTAATGGTAACGCTGGCTGGGCCGATCGTCCGCGTGGTTTACGAACGCTATGCTTTCGATCGAGAGGCCTCGCTGTTTGTCACGCCGATATTGATGGCTTACAGTATTGGAATGTTTGTGTATTTGGGACGCGACGTTTTGGTACGGGTATTTTACGCTTTGGGAGACGGAGAAACCCCTTTTCGCATCAGTATTATCAATATCTTTTTAAACGGTATTTTGGATTATTTGTTAGTAGGAGCCTTTGGCGCGCCCGGATTAGTTTTGGCGACGGTGGGAGTGAATCTTATTTCGATGATTATGCTTTTGTACTGTTTAAATAAAAAGCTGGGTGGCCTGCCTTGGGGGGAGTGGAGTTTGCCTTTTCTGGGGTTAACTTCTGGCAGTTGTCTAACTGCTTTCGTTACCTTGGCTACTCTGCAAGCGTGTCAAAGAGTTTTGGGTACTGAAGGTTTGGTAGTTCAATTAGTGCAGTTGAGTGTGGCAAGTTTTGTAGGGTTAGGGGTTTTTGCCCTGTTTGTCAGTCAGATGAAATTGCCGGAAGTTGATATGTTTGTCGATCGCATTCGGGGCCGTTTTCGCAAATAAATCTCCGAAATTGGCGACAGATTCAAGGAATCAACAAAAGTGCGAGATCCCTTAAGTACACAAAATACCAAAAAGGAATCTCGTCCTTAAATCCAAATCAACACTCCGAAGCGTCCATCCGCGTATATCCGCCACCATCTGCGGTCAAAAATTCCAGAGTAATTAACAAGGGCGATGTCTAGATTCTCAAGATATCGTCAAACTTAATGCTGTCTGGCAAAATAGCCAATAAAATTCCGCTAAAACAAATAAACCCTCATACCCACAGCCTCTGAGGGAGGTCTAAATTATGTCCACATGGAAAAGATCCGACTTTTCCGACTTTAAGATCCGACTTTTCCGACTTTACAGAGGCAGGGGATCGAAGCAATGATAGAGATAGGGGAAAGCCAACCCACGATGTCTAAATTGTAAAGATATCGTAAACCTGGATGTTGTGTTGCGAAAGGTTAAATAAAAATATCTTATAAAAAATATGTCTTTAGTATGATATATTAAATTTGCATCTATGTTAAACACATTCATTCCCACGCGAAGCCAGTGAGATCCCACTTCATATCAGGACTAGCCCGATCGGACTCTACTTTACTGGCTGCACTACTACGACAAAATCCCCGGTTTCACAGCGCTATGACTTCCCCTGTTGGGGGCGCAAGTAGATCGAATGCTGTCAGCCGTGACCCAAAACAATCAGTGTTCCGTGTTTATTTCCCCTGAACTAAAACCGACGCTGATTATGAGTATCTTTTCGGCTGACTACCAGCCACAAGCTGAAAAAGAAGTGATGGGGGACACCAATCGCCTGTGATGCAGCAAACTGTCATTAATCCTGGCACTATTTGCCGAAGCCAAAGTGATGTTCTGTATCAGAAACATCCCTTGAATTATGGACAGCATCGAGTTACTAATTCGCGGTAACGCCTTTGATGTTTCCAGGTTATTTAATCCTCCAGCGGAACGGGCTAACAATTTTACCGCCCGATTTATTTAAGCAAGAGAACTAATAAATTATTCAGTCCTCATAGCGAGCACTTAAGATTTGAGGCGGGGGTTTCAACCCCGCCCAGACTTGGATGTAAACAATATATAGATATTAAGGATGTCAGGAATTATGAACCTACCAATCGCGAACAAGCAAATTATTTTCATTGACTCCTCTGTACAAGATTATCAAAGCCTGATCCAAGGCGCAGATGCTAACGCCAAAATAGTCATTTTAGATGACAAGCGTAGTGGCATTGAACAAATTACCCACGCACTGGCGGGGGAAAGTGATATTGCGGCAGTTCACGTAGTTTCTCACGGTAGTTCCGGCACGCTAAATCTGGGTACAGATATCTTTAATAAAGAGCTGTTAGAAAAAAAACTCGAACACTTGCAACAGTGGGGAAAGGCTCTCTCTTCAAACGCCGATTTCCTTTTATATGGTTGCAATGTTGCAGCAGGCGCGATCGGACTTGCTTTCATTCATCGCATTGCCGAAATCACCCGCGCCAATGTCGCAGCTTCTAGCACAAAAATAGGGAACATCAGACTAGGAGGAAACTGGAACTTAGACGTACAAATCGGCAAAATTGCTGCTTGGCTACCATTCCAACCCGCCACATTGTCAGCTTACAGTGGCGTGTTAGCTACCTATACTGTTCTGCCAGGAGATGTCTCGAATACCGGTTCCGGTTTGAATGGAGGATTACTTTGGGCAATTAACCAAGCTAATAGCACAGCAGCAGATGATATTATTAACCTAGCTTCCGGCAGTACCTACACCCTAACAGCTCTGAACAATACAACCGGAGGCAATAATGGTTTACCAGTAATTTTAGCGACCACTAGCAGTGGCACATTAACCATTACTGGCAATGGAGCCACAATTACACGCAGCGGAGCAGCACCCAGTTTCCGCATCTTCAATGTTAACTCCAGCGGTAACTTAACCCTAGATAATCTTACTGTTAGTAATGGTCTAACTTCAGCAGGCGGTTCTGCCGGGGGACTATATCTTAATAGCGGTGCTATAGCAACAATAAATAATAGCACGTTTAGCAACAATCAAGGTTTATCTGATGGAGGTGCCATTTTTAATGGCAGTGGTCAATTAACTATTAATAATAGCACTTTTACAGCTAATTCAGCGCAAGCAAGCGGCGCAGCTATTACTATGAGTGGTGGCACCGCAAACATCAGCAATTCAACATTTTCTGCTAATACCGCCAAAAATGATGGGGGAGCTATCATCACCTATAGCGGAGGCAATACCACGATTGTCAACTCAACAATTACTAATAATACGGCTGATAGTGATGCCAACAACACAGGGAACGGTGGTGGAGTTCTTAATGTAGGTGGGAGTACAACGACAGTCAGAAATACCATTATTGCTGGAAATACTGATAGTTCTCCTACTATTAAAAACCCTGATGTAGCTGGTACATTCAGTGACGGGGGGGGGAATTTAATTGGTAATAATACAGGGAGCACCAGCTTTACAACGAGTACCAAAGTAGGCACAAGTGGAAGTCCCCTCAATGCTCTCTTAAATGCCCTAGCTAACAATGGTGGCCCTACTGCAACCCATTCTTTGCAAGCCGGTAGCCCCGCCCTGGATTCTGGTATTAATGCTAACGCCAGTAGTTTAACCTTAGATCAGCGCGGGACAGGTTACAGCCGAATCGTGAATAGTACAGTTGATATCGGTGCCTATGAAGATCAAACACCTGACACCACAGCGCCGACAGTCGCCAGTTTCACCCCCGCAGACAACGCCACCAGTGTTGCAGTTGCTGCTAATTTAGTTGTCACCTTGAGTGAAGCCGTACAAAAAGGCATCGGCAATATTGTCATCAAGAAAGTCTCCGACAACTCAGTTGTTGAAACTATCAACGTTACCTCCACCAATGTCACAGTTACTGGCAGTAGCGTCACCATTAATCCCACTATTGACTTAGTTAACGGTACTGGTTACTACGTTGAAATTGCCGCCGGTGCAATTAAAGACTTAGCAGGTAACAATTATGCCGGTACGACAGGTGCAGCTACTTGGAATTTCACCACCGTCGCTGACACCACAGCGCCGACAGCCGCCAGTTTCACCCCCGCAGACAACGCCACCAGTGTTGCAGTTGCTGCTAATTTAGTTGTCACCTTGAGTGAAGCCGTACAAAAAGGCATCGGCAATATTGTCATCAAGAAAGTCTCCGACAACTCAGTTGTTGAAACCATTGATGTCACCTCAGCCAATGTCACGGTTAGTGGCAGTACCGTCACCATTAATCCCACAGCAAATTTAGTTGAGGGTACAGATTACTACGTTGAAATTGCCGCTGGTGCAATTAAAGACTTAGCAGGTAACAATTATGCCGGCACTACAGGTGCAACTGCTTGGAATTTCAGCACCGTAGCTGACACCACACCACCGACAGCCGCCAGTTTCACCCCCGCAGACAACGCCACCAGTGTGGCTGTGGGTGCGAATTTAGTTGTCACCTTGAGTGAAGCCGTACAGAAAGGCACTGGCAATTTGGTTATCAAGAAAGCCTCGGATAACTCAATTGTTGAAACCATTGATGTCACCTCAGCCAATATCACAGTTACTGGCAGTAGCGTCACAGTTAATCCCACAGCAGATTTAGCGCCTGGTACTGATTATTACGTTGAAATTGCTGCCGGTGCAATTCAAGACTTAGCTGGCAACAATTATGCTGGAATTACAGGTGCAACTGCTTGGAATTTCACTACTGTTGACACCATCCCCCCTACCGCCACCACTTTGGTCCCCGCAGACAATGCCACCGCTGTTGCAGTTGCTGCGAATTTAGTCGTCACCTTGAGTGAATCTGTACAAAAAGGCACTGGCAACATTGTTATCAAGAAAGTCTCTGATAATTCAGTGGTGGAAACCATTGATGTTACCTCTGCCAATGTCACCGTTAGCGGCTCTACTGTTACTATTAATCCGACGGCAGATTTAGCGCCCGGTACTGATTACTATGTCGAAATCGCTGCCGGTGCAATTAAAGACTTAGCTGGTAATAATTATGCTGGCACTACAGGTGCAACTGCTTGGAATTTCACCACGGCTGCCGCACCAGATACTATCGCCCCTACCGCCACCACTTTGGTCCCGGCAGA
>NZ_JAUBOV010000024.1:0-20933 GCF_036700405.1 Microcoleus sp. T3_D1 | reverse complement strand
ACTGCTGACTTGGCAGCAAACACTCAATACTACGTTGAAATTGCCAACGGTGCAATTAAAGACTTAGCTGGTAATAACTACGCTGGAATTACTGGGGCAACCACTTGGAACTTCAAAACCGTTTCAGCTATTTCTATTACGGATATTGAGGTAGACGAATCCGCCACCAATGCAACATTTACAGTTTCCCTGTCATCAGCAAATAGCGAACCTATCACTGTTTCATACCAAACTGTTGATGTCAGCGCAAGAGTTGCAGATGGAGATTACACAGCGCTTACAAAAAGCACCCTTACATTTGCACCAGGAGAACAAGTAAAGACTATTTCAGTCCCAATTGTAAATGACAGTGTTTATGAGCCAAATACAGAGATATTTACAGTCAACCTAAGCGATCCTAAAAATGCGGTAATTGGGAAAAGCAGGGGCATCGCAACAATCAACAGTGATGACGGAGCGCCTTGGGCGAGTATCGTTGTCTACAATCAGATTGTGAACATTCAAGAAGGAAATAGTGGCACGTCTACCGTCACTATTCCTATCTCCCTAGATCGTCCCAGTAACGTACCCGTAAAAGTTAGTTATAAAACTGTTGATGACACAGCAACAGTGGCAGATAATGACTACGTTCAAATTTCTCCAACAGTAGTAACGTTTAATCGCGGAGAAATAAAAAAAGATATCACTGTATCTGTTGTGGGGGATCGCAATAAAGAAAAAAATGAGTGGGTAAACGTTGTTATTAGTGCGGTAGATAATAACGTTTTCGTTCCCTCTTATAGCAATAGTCAATCGTTCAGAATTGAAGATGATGACATAGAGCCTAATATTTCTATCAATGATATTACGTTAAAAGAAGGAAATGGCGATGGAAATAATAACACTTTTTCCAGCCAAGCCACTTTTACAGTCACCCTTTCTGAAGCAGCAGGTATCCCGGTAACTGTCCAGTATCAAACGAATGATGGGATAGATCCTTATGACCCAAACGGATTTCGTTTGGAGGTTGTAGATTATCAAAACATTCAGCAGACAGCTTTAACATTTCAGCCTGGAGAGACTAGCAAAACAATTACAGTCCCAATTAATGGGGACTCTTACTTTGAAAAGGATGAGCAGTTTATAGTCACTCTCAGCGATGCCGTTGGGGGCAAAATTGTTAAAGGCACCGGCATAGCTACTGTGATTAATGATGATGCCAAACCTACCATTTCTATTATCGATGCTACTACCTCAGAAATAGCAGGCCGTGCAGAGGTTGAAGTAAAACTTTCTAGTCCCAGTAGTCAAGCAGTTAGAGTTGGCTACAGAACCCAAGATAACACAGCAAAAGCAAATGAAGACTACACCAAACAAGACCTCACTAACGTCTTATTCAAGCCTGGGGAAACTGTTAAAACGATTCCAGTTCCCATTGTCAAGGATAACAAAACCGAATCTGGTGAATTTTTCTCTGTGATTCTCAGCGAACCTTCCGTAGGTTCGCTGAATAGCACAATTGCCAAAGGTACTGGAACCATTACTATTCTCGATCAAATAGGTATTTCAATTGATGACATCCAGGTAATAGAGGGTAACAGTGGCCAAACCAATGCTACTTTTACAGTAACCTTAACAGCGCCTGTCAATGTTCCCGTTACAGTGGAGTACAACACTCAAGATGGTACGGCAAAAAGAGATATCTATTCCAATGATTATTATGGTTCGGGGAGAGACAATAAAATTACCTTTGCATCGGGAGAAACTAAGAAAACCATTACTCTGCCAATAATTGGGGATACGAAGCGTGAAGAAGATGAAACTTTTAGCGTCATTCTCAGCAATCCTACAAATGCTGTTCTCAGCAGCAAATCGACTGGGATTGCCACAATTATTGACGATGACCGACCTTTAGTATCTATTAGCGATACTATTGTTGACGAAGATGGGGGTAAATTGAACCCTGCTAAATTTGACATTACTCTCTCTAAACCTGTTGATGAAAAAGTAACGGTTACTTATAGCACTAAGGATGGCACTGCCAAGAGTGGTGACAAAGACTACTCAGCCGTCATTAATAAAACCGTTATCTTCAACCCAAATGAGACAAAAAAAACAATTGATGTTGAGGTTGTGGGGGATAGCAAAGTAGAAGGAGACGAAACCTTTAGCGTTGTTCTCAATAGTGTCAATAGTTCAAACAATAGCAAGATTAGTGTCGGGGAGGCAGCAGCCATCATTGATGATTTTAATGATTCAACAAAAAGCTATCCTAATGGAGCCAAACAAAAAATTTTCATCGATCGCGCTGTCGTTCTAGAGGGAGAGAAGAGTGCAACTAATGAAGCAGTTTTTAACGTTAAACTAGATAGTGCTAGCACACTTCCGATTACCGTTCGCTATCGTACCGAAGATGATACAGCAACAGTTGCGGATAAAGATTACGAACCCATAACTACTCCCCAAACTTTAACATTTAATCCCGGCGAAACTCAAAAAACGATTCGAGTTAAAGTTAATCCTGACGAAAAAGCTGAAACTGACGAACGCTTTAAAGTTTTGTTTCGTGGCGCAACCAATGCCACCGTTGAAAATATCTTTGCTGAAGGAATCATTATTGATAATAAATTGACAAAAGCAGGGATAACGCAGCTTGCTTTTGATATGTTGGCTGCTTGTGCGGTTGATACCGGTAATAAGGTGCAAGTACCATTTTTTGGCCAATTTCCCACCGCAACACTCGAAAGTAAACTTTCTACAGTCGGTAAAAGTTTGACGGGAGTTTTGAATCAAAATCCTAACATCGCACGCGATAGTCTAAAACAGGTACTTTCCACAGCGTTACCAACTGGATTTTCTCTTGTTGATGACGAGAGCTTGATAGTAAACCCTAATAGCTTAGAATTCAAGATTCGGGGTCAAGAAAGTTTTAACAGTCAGATTGGCAGCAAAGGATTTAACCTCTTTGACCGAATTCAATTCAATCAAGACACCTACAAATTAGGTGAGCCTTCTGCTTCAGCGGGTCAAACCAGTGTTGATTATGATATCTCTGTCGCTGTTGCTTATAAGTCCGATTTGGGATGGTATATCAATACACAGAAAACTGGGTTTAGCACTGTTATTAACGAAAAAGTCAAGGATGGTTCTCTAATTAACAATGCCATCAGTGGATTTTTACCTGTTAACTTTACTGCCAAAACGAAAGACAATAAAACAAGCCAATCTCAGGCAAATTTTCAACTTTCCTTACGCGATTTTGATGGGTCAGAAACCGACGCAGATGGCTTTGGGCTAACCGCCTCTGAAATTGTCAACAACTTATATAACTCATTTGGGAAAATAGGTACGTCTCAACCGCTGTATAACTCAGCTCTCACGGCAGATGGAACCCTGAATTTAGATGGTGAAGTTTTGCTGAAATCTGGACTGCCATCTCTCAAATTCAACCTTTACAGCGATTTGCCGACAATTAATTACGTCAACGGCAAATTAACCACAGAAAAGAACCCTAGTTTCTTAGCTATCAATAATGTCAAGCTGGATTTAGGGAACTTTATTTCTCGCTTTGCTAAACCAGTATTTGGCAACATTTCGCGGGTTATCTCTCCAATCCGACCCATTCTCGACTTTTTAAATACCGATACTAAAATTTTCGGGGAAGTTGGTTTAATAGGGGCGTTCGATGCTGATAAAGATGGAAAAGTAACTCCGCTGGATCTGCTAAAAAAATTTGCAGGGGATCGTGTTTATCAGTATGTCAAATTTGTTGATACTGTCAACGAAATAGACAAGATTACAAGGCTGATGGAAGAATCCTTGAAAGAATCTGGTAATCTGGAGCTCGATCTTGCTCCCTACCAACTTTATAAAGATGAAGAGAAAGAGGACACAGGGGTTTTAAAATTTTCTCCGGAATCTGATGACCTGAAAAAACGGTACGAAGAATATAAAAAAGCGGAAGAACAACGCAAGCAAATACAAAAAACAGCCACCAAAGATGAAATGACCAAGCAAACTCAGGTGGCTGGTGAGGGGGTTAATAGTCAGGTCAAGAAAAAGGGAGATTCCCGTACTACTAAAAAAGAAGAATTGGCTAGCAAATTAGCAGGAGCTTTCGAGAGTTTTGACTTACCAATTTTGACCAATAGTCAAAGCGCCGGCAAGTTATTGGCGGGGGAAGATGTCCCCCTGATGACCTACCAATTGCCAGCCCTGGAATTTGGGCCGGAGATTGAAGCCGGTTTTCGAGTGTTTGGAGTGCTTGAAGGAGGTCTTCGAGGTAGTTTGAAAGCGAATCTTCGGAGCATTCCCATTGGATACGACACCTATGGAATGAAAGAATGGGTGAAAACGGGTAAGGATTTAGACTTACTCAATGGCTTCTACATGAGTACGAATAAAAATGCTGATGGGACGGGGGAAAATGTTCCCGAACTGATCCTTAAAGCAACCATTGGTGCTTTTGCTGAACTTGATGCTTTGGTCGCATCAGCAGGCGTTGAGGGGGGAATTGAAGGCACTGCTGAACTGAATTTGATCGAACCTGAAGGCAGTCCCAAAGATGGAAAGCTGCGGGCTGGAGATCTCGCGAATATCTTTACCGCTCCTCAAGATATCATCAACTTACAAGGCGGAATCCGCGCTTATTTTGATGCTTATTATGACACTGCTGTGACATCCGAAGAAAGGATTCGTTTGGGTTCTTTTCCTATATACAACTTCCGGGTAGGTGCCGAGTCTGGTACTGCTCAAGATGGTTATATCACCGGCGCATGGGTGTTCTTTGATGCGAATTTCAACAATATCCAAGATGAGGGTGAGTCTAACTCGATGACCTTCCCTGATGGCAGTTTCGAGCTACAAGTTGATATGGATAAATTCGATATCAACAAAAATGGCAAACTTGACCCCACCGAAGGCAAAGTTGTTTTAATCAGCGGTCAAGATATTTCCACCGGCTTGACTTTGGATACCCCATTGAGTTCTGTGCATGGTTCCAAAATGGTGACACCGCTAACAACGATAGTGGCGCAACTGGCACAGGAAGGAATGGATGTCACCGAAGCTCAAACCAAGGTAAAAGCTGCGTTAGGACTGCCGGCGGATATTGATTTGGCAACGTTTAACCCCTTAGAAGCGGTGGCGAATAACGATCCGAAGGGTTTAGCGTTGTATGCTGCGGCAATTCAGGTACAAAATACGATCGTCCAAACTGCTAAGTTTATTGATGGGGTAAGTAAGGTGTCGCTGGCTCAGTTGGCTGATGCGCCCATTGCAGCGATCGCTCTTTCCTTAAAGGGTGGGGCATCTGTCGATTTAGCCAAAATAGAAACTATACAGGCGATCGTTGAAAGCTCAATTACGAAAGCTGCCGCATCTGATTCCACAATAAACATATCCCAGCTTAAAAGTGTGGCATCAGCCGCCGCTCAAATCATGGCTTTGGGGAATCAAATCATCAAGGATCTCGTCGCTAGCGGTCGCCCCCTCAAAGATATTGCTCTTGAAATTACCAAATTGCAGGCGGTGTCAGTAGGTCAAATTGCGGTGGGACTGCCGGATTTGGCTGCGGGAACTGTGACAGTTGAACAGTTCCTCGCTCAAAACACCAAAGAGGCAATTCTGGGTCGGATGGAGAAGGTGAAGGTAAATGACCCCACTGTTCGCCCCGTTGTCGAGACGAGCGCCCTCAAAGACCCGATCGATCCAGAGGAACCTACATCTGAGGACACCGGCAGCGCCCCCGACACCGAAACCGGCACCGACACACCAACACCGATCGCTCCGACCCCACCGATCGCTCCGACCCCATCAGTAACAGCCTCCGACACACCGACACCATCGGAAACAGCCTCCGAAACACCAACACCATCGGAAACAGCAACTCCCACGCCAACAACTAATAACCTCTCAGACGATGAGTGCATCTGCGACCAAATTACCTATCCCAACTTAAACCGACCCAACTCAGTTGAAAACACCATACTCGACGCATCCGACATTCAAATAGGCACTGCCCAAAACGATGAATTACTAGGTAGCAATGCTGCCAATATATTCGAGGGCAAATCTGGGGATGACAACCTATACGGTGGTGCCGATAATGACATTATTAATGGCAACCAAGGCAATGACTTCATCGCCGGAGGCAAAGATGAAGATACTCTCTACGGAGATGAAGGAAGCGACATCATCCTTGGCGAGTCGGGTAACGATTTAATCTTCGGAGGCAAAGGCAATGACTTCTTACATGGCCGCGAAGGTATTGACATCATTTATGGCAACAAAGATGACGACTTCATCGATGGTGGTAAGGATAATGACACCTTATATGGAGGCAAAGGTAACGACATCCTGCTGGGCAGTCAAGGTGATGACAATCTGTTTGGACAACAGGGTTCGGATACCATCTGCGGCGGTGAAGGCAATGACTTAATCAACGGTGACGAAGGAGCAGATATCCTGGGAGGGTGTGCCGGAAATGATACTCTGTTCGGAGGCGCCGATAACGATACTCTCACTGGTGGCAAAGGCAACGATCTCCTTGACGGAGGCATGGGCAATGATAGTTTGATTGGCGGTAGCGGCAACGATATCTTTGCCTTAAAAGCAGGTCAAGGATTTGATATTATCGCTGATTTTACTCTGGGTCAAGATTTGATTGGATTAAGCGGTGGCTTGAGTTTTGGTCAGTTAGAAATAACTCAAAATACTCAGGGAACTCTTATTAAGAATCTCTTGACAGGGGAGCAGTTAGGTGTGATGGTTGGAGTGAGTGCAGATGCGATAACATCGGCTAATTTCATGCTGGTTTAAGGAAAGGAAGGAAAAGTGCGATCGCCCTTCGGTACAAAAAGACCAAAAAAGGCGATCGCACTTAAATCCAAATCAACAATTGATACAGCGTATTCCAGGTTTAGGAAGTGTAGGACACAGCAATGCCCATAGGTGTCAACTTAAGTACAACCCATAGTCCGGCAAGGGTTGAAACCCCTGCCTCAAAGCGAAAGTCCTCTCAAGAGGACTCAGAAGAAGAATTTTTAAACTCATCAGTCCTCTTTCAGAGGACTTTAGCTATTAGACAGGGAATTCATTCCCTGGCGGACTGGCTGACTGGCGAGAGGACTGGCGGACTCACAGCTTAAGTTGACACTCCTTGGGCTCTTGGAGTGTCCCTACGGGGATTTATCTGGGGTGTACTTTATAAACGTGAAATCTGCTGTATTACATCTTCCGCTGAAATTCCTCAAGCACATCCATCAACTGAACTTGACACTGCATCGGAATCAAATCTGCCAGCGGCACTTCCCGCTTGCCGCCCCCCAACTTGACTGGAATTCCTTGCAAAACTTGTGCAACTTTGTCAGCATCTAAATCGCCATCTTCCAGCATCCGGTAAAGTTGTTCAGCAACAACTGTATGCAGGTGGGCATCATTGAGATACAAATGCCATTTGGCAATGTCAATGTAGACATTTTCGCCAATTTCGGCTGCTAAGGATTCGATCGCCTGTGTAGTATTAGCCATATCAAAAAAGCACAAAGTTATTTGTTATCAATCAAAAGACTTAACAAATCGCCGACAACTGCCTTCAGCCAGAATCTTTGGTGAGGGGCGAATAATCGGCGATCGCAAAATGGTAAATCGCGTGGGACAAAACTACTAGAGCCCATCCACCCGTTACCGAAATTGCCCAAGGCCAATCAGCCTTTTGCAAATTGTGAACAAACCACAAACCAGAATTGGTAGCAGAAAAAAGACCGACGTGGATAGCAAAATTCATCCGGTCATCTAAACGGCGGTACTCTGGATCGTTGCGATCGGGTTTGCGGGGCCAACGAGGAGGCATAGTTTTTCACTTGATATTAGTAGTTCAGTGCCTATTTTAATCATAAGTGCAGCTTTTTGAATGCTGCATCCCTCTTTCGGCAGGAAACTTATGCCTCTACATTTTCATAGTCTCCAGACTTGCCGCCACTTTTACTCACCAGGCGAATTGACTCAATGGCGATCGACTTTTCCAATCCTTTCGCCATATCATACAAAGTCAGCGCCGCCACCGAAACCGCCGTCAGCGCCTCCATTTCCACCCCTGTTTCCGCCTTAATTTTCACCGTCGCCCGAATTTGATACCCCGGCAACCCAGCATCCGGCATCACCTGCACCTCCACGCTACTCAGCGGCAGAGGGTGACACAGAGGAATCAAATGCGCCGTCTGTTTCGCCGCCATAATTCCAGCCAGCCTTGCAGTGCCCAACACATCACCTTTCGGCGCATTCCCCGCTTCAATCGCCGCAAACGTCTCCGGCAACATCCGCACCCGGCCAGCCGCCACAGCTTGCCGCACAGTGGGCATCTTCGCTGAAACGTCCACCATTTGGGCTTCCCCGCTGTTGTCGAGGTGAGTTAGCTGTGTGCGATCGGGCAATTTAGAAAAAGTTTGCGAAAGGTCTTGCATTTTTTTGGTAATGATGTTACTGTTAGATTCTGTGAGAAAAGAACTTAATCAATTTTAGATTAAATCTGAACTCAACAGGGGCTTGTAGCTTAGTTGGATAGAGTGCATGGCTACGAACCATGAGGTCGGGGGTTCGAATCCCTCCAAGCCCACTACTAAAAGTTATGAATTTTGAGTTTTGAGTTTTGAATTAAGAAATTAATCCAACTCAACATTCAAGGCTCATAACTTTTTTTATTGGTATTTTACAAGAAACCTCACGGGAGCATCTCAGTTTTGCATTTACAGTGCGAGCGTCCCCGCTCGCGTATTGTACAATACGCGAGCGGGGACGCTCGCACTACAATAAAAAAAATGCTTTTTACAAAACTGAGATGCTCCCAAACTCACTCTTTGTGGAACAGGCATCTTGCCTGTTTGTCAGAATGGTGCGCGGGAACAAAAACCCGGTTTCTGCCTCAATATCTGTCCCATAGATTCACGATTTTTGGGAGAAACCGGGTTTTTTGGTAAGTCCCCTGATTGCCTCTTCCTTCTTGCTTCTGTTATAAGCTGTTCTACATTTAAACTGTGTGTCAAAAATCAATAAAACTCTTGTGGGACGGGCTTCTAGCCTGTCCAGATTTTCCAATTTAAATGCGTAACAGCTTATCATCGATTCAAAGCATAAACATCTTTGCCTCGACCGATCGCAAATTTCATCGAATTAGACAAGCCCTTGCTAGACTGAGTAATAAAAACCAGCAAAGCCAAACCAGCGAGTCCAGCCGCAAAACCAAACATATTTCTGTAGCCAACTTGTTCAGCCACAAAGCCTAAAGTCGGCCCCGCAATCGCAATACCCAAATCAAATCCGCCAATACAAAGCGAAAACAAGCGGCCCCTTTCATGAGGTTCGCACCTGTCCGACATCAGCGTTACCATCATCGGCAAAACTGTACCGCCCGCGCAACCTTCAACCAAAGCTGCTATTAAAAAAGCACTGGTGTTGTTAGCAAAATACAACAATAACATAGATACGGCATAACAGATTAAGCCGCCAGAAATAAACAAGCCGCGACCGTATTTGTCCGAAGCCCGTCCCGTGAGCAACCGTATACCGAAACTGGCGATAGCCGCCGTCGAATAAAATAATCCAGGATTCAAGTTAGCCTTAGTTTCTTGGATAAACAAAGGCATAAAAGTGCTCAAAGTTCCAAATACTAAACCAACCACCAATAACACTAAAGCCGGAATCCTCACTCTCGGATTCCAGAGCATTTCCCAGTATTTTTGGCTAGTTTTGTCCTCAGATAGCGAGTCCGATTTTGTTAAATCTGCAAAATTAGGTTCCGCAATTTTGGTGGTAAAAAATACAGCCGTTGCAGCGAAAGCCACCGACATCGCAAACAAAGGAGTATAACCAACCCAAGCTTGCACAAATCCGCCAATAGCCGGCCCAACTGCTAGACCAATAGGATTCACCAAGCTCATGTTACCGATTAATTCGCCCCGCTTTCCTGGCGGCGACAAATCTGTTACCAAAGCGCTGTAAGCTGTAGTAAAAGCGGCGATACTAATGCCGTGAAAAACGCGAATAAGTAACAGTAAGGGGATAGATTGAGCTAACAGGTAGCCCAAAGGGGCGATCGCAGCGACTGACGCACCTAGAAGCAAAACTTGTTTTCGCCCCCTGCTGTCGGCTATTTTGCCCAATTGTGGCCTCGATAGCA
Organism: Microcoleus sp. T3_D1; assembly: GCF_036700405.1. Lineage (NCBI taxonomy): Bacteria > Bacillati > Cyanobacteriota > Cyanophyceae > Oscillatoriales > Microcoleaceae > Microcoleus > Microcoleus sp. T3_D1. The sequence goes on along the minus strand of NZ_JAUBOV010000024.1, from coordinate 10,780 downwards.
AAAGTCCGATCGCAAATGCACCCATCACAAAGCCAATTTGCTGTTTTGTGCCGCCCACAAATTGAACGTACAGCGGCAAAGTTGGCAGTAGCGAAGCCAAACTCGACCAGAATAGCAGGCCTGCGGTGAATAAAATCAGTAAGCTGCGTCTGGGTTGGGGATCGATTTCCCTAAAAATATTCAAGATGCTAATTCCCTTTAAATCTTCCGAGTGCACTCAAAGTAAGTTCGAGTGTCTCTATCATTGTGTTACAAATTCTTAAGATTTGCACCAAAAAAGTTGATATTCGACTCACTGTCAACTGTCAACCGTCAACTGTCAACCGTCAACTGTCAACCGTCAACCGTCAACCGTCAACCGTCAACCGTCAACTGTCAACTGTCAACATTCTTACCAATCAACCTCAGCCCTTTCCTCCACCACCCGTTCATAAACCCACTGGGTTTCTATCGCCAACTTAGGCCAACTAAACCGGCGTTCCAAATCCTGATAAGCATTGTCAACCAACCACTGCGCGTAACCCGGATTTTTCAAAACCTCCAAAATTCCCCAGGCCAAAGAATCCCGATTGTTTGCCTCAGTAACAACGCCAGTTTTAGTGTGCAACACCACCTCTGGAAGTCCGCCCGCATCCGAAACCACCACAGGCACTCTTGCAGCAAAGCTTTCTAACGCTACAATCCCAAAAGGTTCGTAAATACTGGGAAAAACCGCGCAGTCAGCCACCGTCTGGAATTTGTCGAGATGTTCCTCAAACATGAAGCCTGTAAAATAACACTTATTCCAAATTCCTAAATGCCCAGCTAAATGTTTTAGATGGTCTGTATTGCCGCCGCCAACAATTACAATTTTCGCTTTACCCCCCATTTCCCAAATTACTTTAGGTGCAGCATTCAAAAATACACCAATACCTTTTTCATAGCTAATTCTTCCTACATAATAGACAATTTTCTCATCATCAGCAGCAAACCGGCGGCGGAAATCCATCGCGTCAAATTCGTGCCAGCGGGGCTTTTTCTCGGATCTTATTCCGTTGTAAATTACCTCTATTTTGTTCCACGGAGTCGATAGTACCCGTTCGGCTTCCCGCCGCATATAATCGCTGCAAACAATTACTCGCCAAGCGTTGTAAGCGAGGTCGTTTTCCTTGGCGTTAATGTAGCGCTGCCCGTCATTGTGGATGCCGTTGAAGCGCCCGTATTCGGTGGCGTGGATGGTGGCAATTAGCGGTACTTTAAAGGTATGCTTGAGGGCGATCGCCGCATCTCCCACTAACCAATCGTGAGCGTGGATGATATCAAAGGGGCCTTCCTCAAGCATCAGTTTCCCGCCTTGGTGGCCCATGCTTTGGTTGAGGTTCGCCACCCAGTGAAAAAAGTCCCTAGCGTGCCCCACCACCACCCGATGCACCCGTATTCCTTCCACCACTTCGTACATCGGCGCGTGGCCGAACTCTACTGTAATTAAGTGAATTTCGTGCCCCAGCTTCACCAATTCTGGATATAGTTCCGATACGTGGCGGGCGATACCGCCTACGATTCTGGGAGGAAACTCCCATGCCAATACCAAAATTTTCATCTTTCTCCCCTCCAAAGCTTTTATATATCTTAATGTTTAGGATTAACAGATTTATTGTAAAATGATAGGCCTCAAATTTGAGTCGATCGCAAGTTGATGCCCAATGCCTGACTTTTGGCAGCAACAAAGACAGAAAATCATGGCTAAACCTGGTTGTTGCATGAAATTGCTCGATCGCCATTACCTGAAAAAAACAGGTTTCCTCAAGATTTGAGCCACTGAGGGAAGCAATGGCGATCGTGGCTACCAGCTTACCGTTTCTTCAAAATCGGCTCCAATTCGCGGCGAAAACTGGTCCAAGCAGCAACCGATGCAGAATTAGAAACAGCACCCTGACGCATCAAAATCGCACCGTCTTCAAAGCCAACAATTCCGTACTCTCCAGATTTGGACATTCGATCGATCGCCGGTACGATCTCCCGCAACTGTCCCCGTTCCGTGCGAAACGCAGCCTGATACTGCTGCAACTGCCAGAGATCGGCAATTACATATTGCATCTTCACTGCCTTCCCCGCATCATTGCGGAGTTCCAACATCGGAAACCTGAGAATTTCCCGCCTGCTTGACAAAATCGGCACAATAGTATTCGTAGCTGCCACGCTAGCATCAGCAGGAATTTGAGCCAATAGCGGCCGCACTTGCAAAACGTGCTGCCATTGTCTGACGAGAGGAACCTGCACCCAAGGATCGATCGCATCGGGCAAAATCAAAGAAAAAGTCCGATTTGGGTTAGAAGTGAAGGTAAAAAATAGCGACAAGCAGATGCAAAATGCCCAAAAGCGGCGAAACTTTGAAGACGAAGGCAGAGGAAATAAAGCAGAAGGAAAACGCAAGAACATTTTTTCCTCTCTCACCATTCTATCTTCTTCCTTTTGACGCTGGGCCCACCACAGAATCGCCCCATAAAAAAGCCCTGGAACCACAGTCATCGCATAGCGAATATTAATCGCCAGCACCGACTCTCCTTTCGCTAAAAATAGCTTCAGCAGCGGAAATCCAGCTATCATCCAAGAGGCAGGCGCGAAAGCGGGAACCAAAGCTAATGGCAACCACTGGCCAAGGAGGTATCTAATCTTAGCAAAAAACGGCGTAAATAATTGAGCCACCAACCGTCCGGGATTGCTCACCATTCCCCAAATAATTTCTAGAGTCGAAGCTTCATTTCCATCGGCATATTGGCCGAAGCGCTCCATCATAAACCGCTGGGATATATCAGCAGAAAACAAAGGCATAATCAGATTGGTCAGGACGATCATATAACCAAAACTGAGTATGCAGACAGCCAAACCAGTCCGAGGGTAGCGCCGGCTCAAAATCAGGTAAACTCCAACGCCAAATAAAACAACTCCCCCATCTTCTCGCACGGCCAAAATTAAAGTTGCCAGAATCCCAAACAATGGCCACCAGCGCTTCTCCATCGCCAGCAGCAAGCCAAAGACATACAGCGGAATTTGACAAACATCGTGAAAATTGCCCATAGTCGGGCCGATGACCGCGTTAGCGCAGTAATAGCTGACAACAATTGTCGCCGACAGCCTCGGTTCCAGATAGTGTCTGGCGAGAGCATAGAGCACTCCTCCAGCCGCCGTAATTAAAGTCACCTGCAACACCGTCAAAGTGACCGGCGAGGGAAACAGCGAGTAAATTGGCAGCCACAGCATTAGCGCCGGGGTGAAATGCTGCCCCAACCGGTAGTAAGATACCTCCGGGAGCTGGTTTTGGTGAACCACATTAGTGGACAACGCCGAAGAGAGGGAACTCTCAAACAACTGACCCCGAGTGCCGTTCCAAAAAAGTTGATTGAAAATGCCTTGGTCGTAAGTAGCGTAAAAGCTGTAGTAGCGGTGCAGCGTCAGCAACAGGCACAGCACAAAAAAGGCGGCCGCCACTTGAACCACCACCCGCAGCGACTCATTTTTCTTCCATCTCAAAAATATCATCTGCCCGCTTGTAATGAAATTATCGGACAATAGCATAAATCTAAAGTAAGTATTAAATTAAAGTAGAAGTGAAATAACTCGGCTCGGCAATGCTCAATTATTTTCACCCGATCGAAAAGCTCAACAGCGTCCATCCAACACCAGACACCAGCGATACCGACTGTTCTCCCGAACAGCCGGCCAATTCCGCACCGCTTTTACAGCTTTTGCTCTTTGTAGACAAGCGTCCCTCTTCCCGGGAACAGACCAGACACATCCGCAAGTCCCTAAAGGATTTGAAGGCAGAGTGCGACTTTGAGCTTCAAATCATCGATGTAGGAGAACAGCCCGATTTAGCCGAACACTTTAAACTTGTAGCCACTCCCTCGCTGCTCAAAATTCATCCCGATCCGCGACAAACTCTCGCCGGCAGCAATTTAATCGCTCAACTCGAACACTGGTGGCCCCGCTGGAAGCGTTCTGTAGAGGAATACGCAGCTCAACAACAGTCGGCCCCAGCTCTTGCTGAAAGCCTGACTGACCCAAAACCAATCTATTCCGTTGCTTGCGCGGCCGAACTTGTGCAGCTTTCCGATGAAGTTTTTCGCCTCAAACAGGAAAAAGAACACCTGCAAGAGCAGTTGCAGTTGAAAGACCGGATTATTGCGATGCTAGCCCACGACTTGCGTAATCCCTTGACGGCAGCATCTTTGGCTTTGGAGACTTTGGAGTCAAGTCAGAAGGTGAAAGAGGGGGAAAAGTCGCGTTTGACACCGAGTCTGGCGGCTCATTTGATGAAACAAGCCCGCCGCCAAATCCGAATAGTCGATCGTATGATTACAGATATCCTGCAAGCAGCCCGGGGTACAAACGCTCAACTCCACATTGAACCAAAAAGAATCGAACTGGGGGCGATTTGTCAAGATGTAATCCTGCAGTTTCAAGACAAATTTCAGGCAAAAAGTTTGAACTTAGAAACAGACATTCCCGCAGATTTGCCCTTGGTTTATGCCGATCCCGATCGCATCAAACAAGTCATAGTCAACCTGCTTGACAACGCCAGCAAGTACACGCCAGACCGAGGAACTGTTAATCTTTCAATTCTCCACCGCACCGCTTACAAAGTTCAAGTCAGCGTTTGCAACAGCGGCCCGGGAATTCCTGAAGAAGATTGCGCGAGCATTTTTGAAGACAGCTTTCGCTTGCAGCGAGATAAATCAAAAGACGGTTACGGCATTGGACTGTCTCTGTGTCAAGGCATCATCCGCGCCCACTACGGTCAAATTTGGGTAGACTCCGTAGTCGATCGAGGCAGTTGTTTTCACTTTACTCTGCCCGTCCAAAAATAAAAGTTAGCTGTCAATTGTCAGTTGTCAGTTGTCAGTTGTCAGTTGTCAGTAGCAACCGAATTTGATATGACAGCAACCGCGCCCGACGGTTAGGACGTTCTTAATTCCTAAAACCCTTGCGGAAGATTGCTTATTGCTTCTTATTTCTGGTATACGGCTCAAGTTTTCCGCAGTGCAGCAATAATCTGTGCGTTGGCCTGGGGAAAAGTAAATTGGTCAATTTCGTCGAGTGTCACCCAGCGAATTTCCTCGCATTCGATCGTTTGCGGTTCCCCGCTGACGTGGCGGCAGTGGTGCACGTATAGTCTAACTGTAAATTTAGTGTAGTCGTGGTCAATCGTAATCAAGCGATCTCCAACTTCTACCACAATCCCCAACTCCTCCATAATTTCCCGTTTTATGCAAGCTTCGATTGTTTCCCCAGGCTCTATTTTTCCGCCCGGAAACTCCCAGAAACCCCCGTGCAGCCCAGGTTGTCGGCGCTTGTCAATCAAAATTTGTTGGCGATCGTTCCAGATTGCAGCAACGCCGATAACTTTGTGGGCAACAGGAGAAACAGACATATTAATTAGGAATGGGGAATGGGGAATTGGGAATTGGAAATTGGGAATGGCGAATGTAAGAATAATATCAATAATTATTCTATTATTTAATCTAAAATCAACCCTCTAAAATCTCAAATCTCAAATCTCAAATCTAAAATATTAAGCCCCCATCTTGCGAGGGGGGGCTTGACACTTGGATCACTTAAATGTTAAGAATCTACTAATCGTCCGAGCCATGTCTCTCACTGGCTTGTATGGACTTTTCAAAAGTCATTCGCTGTTCGGCATTTTTCAGAAAATAACCGCTAATCATAGCCGAGGCGAGCAATCTACCCAAATGTTCGCGACTGGTAGTCACTGTCACCCCGAAGTGTTCCGAAGGCAAATTCCCCAATAGTCCAACAATATTTCGCTCCATTACTTGAAACACTTCGTGAGAAGTCGGCTTAGACAACTGAGAAACTGTGTCGGGAGCCATTGACTGCACGTATTGCCATAATAAGTTGGCATTTTCTCCGTCTTCTTCAAAGAATTCTGGGGATTTATTAGATGAGTTGCTCACGAGTACCTCCGTTTCAGAAACAGCTTGTTATGTTAGACGCGGGCGGTTAAATTAAATAACCCTTATCTGATGGCTGCTGATCTTTATTACTAAGTAATTACTAATGTAGCAGGACAATCATAGCAACCAAGTGGGCACAACCGAATTAAAAGCGGCGGTTTTTACGATTTTAGATTGGGGATTGCAAGTGGGGGGGACCCGATCGCCAATCCCCAATCTACCTAGCTGGCTAGATAATCGTTGATATCTTGCTTGCGTTTGCGGAGTTTGGTCAAAGCTTCCCGTTCTATTTGCCGCACTCGTTCCCGACTGATGTTGAGACGATCGCCTATTTTGGCCAAAGTTAGGGTTTGCCCGTCTTCTAAACCGAACCGCAAGGCGAGCACTTCTCGCTGTTGCTGAGTCAGTTCCGCCATTAGCTGGTCTAAGTCAGTCCGCAGGGAAGATTGCAGGGCAAAATCTTCTGGCGTAGTACCCGTATCTTCCAACAAATCGCCCAACTCTGTATCTTGATTGTCTCCCACGCGCAAGTCCAGGGAAAGTGGCAGGCGCGCGCGATCGAGATATTCGCGAATCTGTTTGGGAGTCAATTCTAACTCGGATGCCAATTCAGCAGCCGTGGCCGCGCGGCCGAGCTGTTGAGCAAGTTGGCGCTGAGCCTTTTTAATTTTGTTGAGCTTTTCGGTGATGTGGATCGGCAAGCGGATGGTGCGGCCTTTTTCGGCGATCGCCCGGGTAATTGCCTGACGAATCCACCAATAAGCATAAGTAGAAAATCTGTAGCCCTTAGTCGGGTCAAATTTTTCTACTCCCCGCTGCATCCCGATCGTGCCTTCCTGAATTAGATCCAGTAAATCTACGTTGCGCTTGATATATTTTTTGGCAACAGACACTACCAGGCGGAGATTCGCTTCCACCATTTGGCGCTTTGCCCTTTCTCCGTTTTCGAGCGTCCGCTGCAACTGTGCCTCAGACAGCCCAACTGCCTGTGCCCATTCAGCCGCCGTCGGGTCGCGGCCTAACTCTTCGGCTAAAATATTTTTCTCCTGATGCAGTGCGGTTGAGCGCTGTACCTGTTTCCCGTAGAGTATTTCTTGCTCATGGGTCAACAAGGGAACGCGGCCGATTTCCCGCAAGTAAGCGCGAACAGAATCTGTATCTGAGGACTTAAGAGTTTTCATGAGCTTTTCCCGCTGAGGATCTGTGCCTCTAAAGGTTTGCGGTAGTCGCAAACCCCTAGCTTTAGCTGGGAAGGAAAGCGGGCGGGGACTTGCGCTTTCCTTCCTTTTAAAGAGGCTTAATTTTATGGTAGCTAGCTACTACTCCCAGTCAGCACCGTCTCAGGTTAGGTTTTGGTTGGGGCGAGCACAATACTACGTTATGTTAAGAATCTTAACATTTGTGAGAGCATTTGACTACACTTCTTCATATTTATTTCATGCCAGCCTGAACTGTTGATACGAGAGTACCCGCTTTCCTGGCTTCACAGTTTGCATCAATATAAACAAAAGCCGCCACATCTCAGAGGGGGAGATTGGTAGAGGGGCACGGCTGTTTCATTATCTTGTAGGGGCGGCCCCCCGTGGCTGCCCTGAATATGAAGTTACAGATATTGATGAACCCGCCCCAACAGATAATGACTAATGACTAATGACTAATGACTAATGACTTCTTTGCCGCCCCGCTTCGTACAAGATGAGGGCTGCGGCGATCGACACATTTAAAGATTCTACGCCACGACTCAGGGGAATTTGGATTTGTCGATCGGCCAAACTCCTCAATTCTTCCGACAAACCAGAGCCTTCGTTGCCCAAAACTATCAGAGTCGGCACTCGCAAATCTACTTCCCAATAACTTAAACTGGCCCCGGCGACGGTTGCTAAAATTTGCATTCCTCGATTTTTATACGCGGAGACTTCGGCGGTTAAATCTGGACTGACTGCCATTGGCAGCTTAAACCAAGCTCCTGCAGAGGCGCGCAGCACTTTGGGGTGGTCTAAATCGGCGCACTCAGCGCTCAGCAGCAAACCGTCGGCATTAGCAGCCGCAGCAGTGCGGACGATCGCCCCCAAGTTGCCGGGATCTTGGATTGTTTCTAGGGCTATTCCTAAAGTTGACAATTTTGCGGGTTCTGTTGCGGTGCGGGGTGCTGTGGCGACAATGCCGTCGGGTTGGACTGTAGTGGCGATCGACTCTAACACTTTTGCACTTACTAATTCTGTGCGATCGGCTAAATTACCAACTTGCTCCCAAAGTTCCCCGTGCTGATCCAGCCATTCGGGAGTGCAGCAAACCGTTGCTAGCGGGTATTTGGCCGCCCAAGCTTCTTCGAGCAAGTGCGTCCCTTCGAGTAAAAATAATTGTTGTTCCCTGCGTCCCTTCGAGCTGTGCAGCTTGCGGATTTCTTTAACTAGGGGGTTTTGAATACTTGTCAACATTGTTTAATTCAGCAGAGCGAATGGGGTTATTGCCTGTATCGGGTTAACCCCAAACTTCCTTCTGCCTTTGGAATGCGGAACCCGGGACTTGAACCCGGAAGGCTTGCACCACATGAACCTGAATCATGCGCGTCTACCAATTCCGCCAGTTCCGCATCGGTCACGAATTACTACTCTGCCATACCTCCGCGAATCTGTCAAGTGTTTTGGGGAATTTATTTTTTTTCTGGGCTGCGAGTAATATTTTGCACAAATTACTGTTGGGGTTGAGAAATCCTTTAGTTTCGATGATTTACTGTTAGCCAAACATCGCAAAACGCTGTGTAGTTGACTAGGGTGCGTCAGATCGCGTCCGGTTAGTGAACAAACCTGACGGTCAACTGAGTACAGTTAGACCGCAGGCTTCTTTTTCCTTTTTTTCAAAGGCTTTTTATAGTGAGGTAGTTCCACCCCCACTTGCTAATATAGTATCAGAGTATTTCCCGATCATCTTGGGGTATGCAGAAATAATTGTCGGTTTCCGTACCTACACCCGACGAGCCTTTCATCACGCGGGCGTAATTCCCAACGGGGTACTTCGCGCAGCGCTCTGATTAATCCCCTCTAAATATACCGAGGGACTTCCCGGCTGGTAGTTAATCCACAAGCTTTGATCTGACGCACCCTACGGGATTTGCTGAAAAAGTGGGAATCTAATCAGCCAAATCGGGGAAAACCTCGCGCACGGCCGGATGCACCAATCGGTGATTCTGCACGTTCAATCCCTTCGCCAAACTCGGATTCATTTCCAAAGCTTTAATCCCGTTATTTGCCAACTGCAAAACATAAGGCAAAGTGCTGTTATTCAAAGCTTGAGTCGCAGTCCAAGGAACGGCACCGGGCATATTTGGCACGCCGTAATGCACAACTCCTTCCTCAACATAAGTGGGATTTGTGTGTGAAGTTACCCGCAAAGTTTCCACGCAGCCACCTTGGTCAACGGCTACGTCAACTATCACAGAACCGGGGTGCATCTTCGCAACAAATTCGCGAGAAACCAGCACTGGAGCTCTTTTACCTAAGACCAAAACCGCACCGATTAACAAATCAGCATCGGGAACAACTGCTTCAATTTGCAAAGGACTGCTGTAGAGGTATTCTACTCTGGAACCGAACAGAGTTTCCAAGTAGGCTAAGCGATCGACATTTACGTCTAAAATTTGCACTCTCGCGCCCATTCCTACAGCAATTCTGGCTGCTTCTGTGCCGACAATGCCGCCGCCCAAAATCACAACTTTACCCGGTCTTACCCCCGGTACACCACCCAAAAGTATGCCCCTGCCGCCTTGCTGTCGTTCCAGAAACCGAGCTCCGAACTGCACGGCCAAACGCCCTGCAATAATGCTCATCGGCGTCAGCAGTGGCAATTTTCTGTCCGGGAGTTCGACGGTTTCGTAGGCGATGGCCTGGACTCCGCTGCTAATTAAATGCTCAGTTAATGTGCGCTCGGCAGCCAAGTGCAAATATGTAAACAGCAACTGCTCTTTTTGAATCAGCGGATACTCAGCAGGCAGCGGTTCCTTAACTTTAACAATTAGTTCGCGCTTCCAGACATCGGAAGCCTTTAAGACAATCTTAGCCCCTGCTTGAACGTAGTCCTCGTCGGCGAAACCGGCCCCAGCACCAGCATTCGTTTCGACAAAAACTGCGTGACCTTTGTCCGAACAAGCCCGGACACTTGTGGGACTGAGCCCGACTCGAAACTCTAAATCCTTGATTTCCTTGGGGACGCCTATTTCCATCTATAACCTCAAATTTCAGCCATACGTCGATCGAATCTAGCCTAGCAATTATTCCATCGGCATAATACCATTTGAGATATTAGATTTTGAAATCCCGGTTTAAATCCCCGACTTCTTCAAGAATTCGGGGCTCGGGAGATACTAGATTGGGAAATCATGCTGTGCTAGGCGAACAATTTTTTGTTTTTCAGCTACTGCGATCGCAATTTTCCCAATTTATCATTTTCCGTAAGTCGATATATATGCAGTCAAAATACTCATCTTATCAGTCACCAAAAAACTGGGCGGAGCGTAGCGGAGGGCTGAAGCCCCGTCCGTTCAGGACGGCTTTTCCTTACTCTTGAGGCTCCTGATTGACTCTAAATACATCAGTTTTAGTTCTACCTACAGATTTGCAGTGAGCTTCAACAATTGCAAATTTAGATTCCTGAATCTAAAAAGTTTCAACATTTTTTCATAAAATTTTCCGGTGTTTTGCTGTATTATATTACAACAAGGAGGACTACTCATGTTTGGCTGTCAACAAAATTTAATTCTGGCTGATTCAGATGTTCAAGCTATTCTTGAATACCTGTGTTCCGAAGCTGCCAAGCTTTCTAATTGCGGA
>NZ_JAUBOV010000167.1:0-4123 GCF_036700405.1 Microcoleus sp. T3_D1 | reverse complement strand
GGATTTTAAAGTCCCAAAAGCCTTTCGACCCCAATTATTTACTCGCGACCCCTTGACAGGTCAAGACAGTATCTACAAGAATCAGGGTAATCGACCGGACATGATATAATTGGTAATTCAGGAGTTACGCACGAATACTCAAGAAACCGGGTTTTTTACCGACATAAAAAGCTAAATTCCCTGTATTTTTGTACGGGACTTGTGCACCGATAGTCAATCGATTTTAGATTTTAGATTTTAGATTTTAGATTGAAGGATTGACCCCACGGATAAATTCGGGGGGCAAGTTTCATCGGATACAGGTTTTTTATTTCTGGGTCCTGAGTTTGCGAAGGAATGAATCACGTGGCGGGTATCCTGGATGCTTTCGGTCAGAAACCGGGTTTTTTTCAGAAAATCCTTCGTTGTAGGTTACAGATTAGGTAAAAAACCCGGTTTCTTTGGGCTGATGCGTCCAGGGCTGTTATCTCTCCACCAATTTCCTCAAGTCCAATAAATTTTTACCCCCATCACCAACAATCAGTGGCAATTTCCCGTCCCATTTTTCTATAGCCTGCCTTTCCAAAAGTTCGGGAGTCAAATTGTCCCGCAGCAACCTTTGCACTTCGGCTTCTCCCTTGGCTAAATTCACCTTAGCCTCGGCCTGTTTTACTGCCTTCAGCGCTAAAAACTCCCCTCTTTTGGCCTCCTGTTCGGCAATTTGTTTCGCCTCCACCGCCTCGCTAAACCGCTCAGAAAAGTGAACGTGTACTAAAGAAATATCGTCTACTGCAATGTGATATGTAACCAGCCTCAAGGTCAAATAATCATCAACTGCGGCTTTTACTTCTCCCCGTTTAGTAATAATTTCTTCAGCCGTGTATTTGGCCATAACTGCTTTTAATACTTCTTGTACTGCTGGATCGATAATGCGAGCGACCACTTCTTTTTCGTCACCTATTTGTTGAAAAATAGCATTTGCTTCTTCTGGGATAATGTGCCAGTTGAGCGCTACATCCGTGAAAACATCTTGCAAATCTTTTGAGGAAGCTTCAGCGGAACTTTCCTGTTTTTGTACCCTGACGCTCAACTTTTTTACAGTATAAACGGTGGGGACTATTACGTGAATTCCTTCTCCGAGTACCTGTTCTTGCACTTTACCAAACTGCATCAGCACGCCCCGCTCTCCAGCGTTGACTATGACAAAGAATTTGGACAAAATAGCTAGAAATACTATCAAGAGAGCTAGTTGAACAGCTAGGTAAAAATCCTTATTTTTTTTATGGCTGGATTTGAGTGAGTCCACGTTACTGCTGGATTCTAAAACCATATTCCACCCCGATCGCACTTAATTCAATGGCCAATATTGATTTAACCAATCTTCTATTTTCCTGCCATCAACAACTGTTCAAAATCCGCTGCCGCCAAAGGAGGACTGAACAAATATCCTTGCATTATATCGCACTTATAGCGCCAGAGAAAATCTTTTTCTGCTTCTGTCTCAACTCCTTCGGCAATTACCTCAAGACAGAGACTGTGCGCCATTTCAATAATAGCTTTCACAATCGCTGCATTTGTGCAACCATCGGTGATATTGCTGATAAAACAGCGGTCTATTTTTAAAGTATCGAAGGGGTATTGCGTCAGATAGCTTAAAGAAGAATACCCAGTTCCGAAATCATCAATAGATATAGAAACTCCCAATTTTTTCAATTGTTGCAAAGTAGCGATCGCACTTTCGGCATCTTCTACCATCAAACTTTCGGTCAGCTCTAATTCCAAACTGCTCGCTTGCAAACCAGTCTCTGCTAAAATTTGAGCAACTCTGCTGCTGAGATCCGGTTGGTGAAATTGCCGTGGCGACAGATTCACCGCTACCCGCCGCCCCGAAAAACCAGCATTTTCCCAAACTTGCATTTGCCGGCAAGCTGTCTGCAAAACCCACTCCCCTAACTGTACAATGAAGCCAGTTGCTTCTGCCTGGGGAATAAATTCTGCGGGCGAAATCAGCCCTTTTTCTGGATGCAGCCAGCGCACTAAAGCTTCGGCGCTGATAATTTTACCAGTGTGGACATTGACCTGCGGCTGATAGTAAACTTGGAATTCTTCTCGTTCCAGTGCGTCGCACAAACCTGTTTTTATCCGCTCTAATTTGTCGGTGGCATCTTGGATAAATTCGCTGCTTTGCGATCGCAAAGTATGGTACTGTTCGGCGACAGCTTCTTGTTTTTTCAAGCGGCTCGATATCGCCCCCACAAGTTCAGCTTTAGTAAAAGGTTTAGTCAGGTAATCATCTGCTCCCAATTCCATACCTTGCCGCATTTCAGAGCGATCGGCTTTACCGGTGAGAAAAACAAAAGGAAGTGTAGCAGTAACAGGATTCGATCGCAAGGCCACCAGCACCCCGTACCCGTCAAGTTCCGGCATCATCACATCGCAAAGAATCACGTCGGGAAGATTTGACACCGCCGCATTTAAACCTTGCGCTCCATTTTCTGCACCCGTCACGTCGAAACCTTCAGCTTTGAGGAGTTTGAGAATATTCTCGCGAATTAGTTGCTCGTCCTCAATCACTAGAATCTTTTTCATACGTCATTCCCTGAAAGCGGTATAATTGATAGGCGTTACTGAACGCGATAAGCGTCCCAATAACTGAGAACGCACAGCTCGATCGGCCCAACAGCGGAATATTTTCCGACACAAATAGCAAACACCTGAAAAACGCTAATTTTTCAAGCACAACTAGATTAATGTTTCTGTGCTTACTCAGTGCCGTCCGTATTATTACGAGGTTAATTAATAATCTCTCAACTAATTCTAGGCGATCGACAGTTAGCAGCCCCTTAAATAACTGCTAAACTAATTGTGCCACCTGAACGATTGTCTGCAAACAATCTCAGCCTATTTATACCAGTTGCCAAAAACCCTGCAACTGCCAGCAAGTTCCAAACCCTTGCAGAGTCAGTCTTTCCCCATTCTTCCATGTAAAATCTCAACTTTTAAATCTCAAATGGTATTACCTACTGGATTCCCTGAACCCGCACAGATTGGGGTGATAGAAGTTAAGCAATATCCTCAGTACCGCGCTGTCACCTACACCCACGCGGGCGATTTGCGACAAGCAACTGGCATCGCCTTCAATCCCTTATTTCAACACATCAGCAACAACCAAATTGCGATGACAACACCAGTAGAAGCGCGCTACACAGAAACTTCCGGGCAAATCGATGCAGTTCCCCAAGCAGAAGTTTCGTTCCTCTATCCCGCACCAAATATCGCCCCCAGTAGCGTTAACTCCGCTGTAGAAATCACGGATACTTCGCCGATGACGGTTGTCAGCATCGGCGTGCGCGGGGCCTACACTTGGGAAAGCTACGAAAATAACCTCCAGACACTCAAAGATTGGCTTCAAGAACATCCCGAATACGAAATAGTCGGGCCGCCGCGCCGCTTTTTTTACAATTCCCCGATGACGCCGGAAGCAACTAAAATCAGCGAGGTACAAATTCCGATCAAGTGCCGCTGACGTGAACAACTAATTCGCGAATGTGACCCCGCTGGCGGTGTTCCCACAGGTAAATTCCCTGCCAAGTTCCTAACAGCAACCTGCCGCGATCGATCGGGATTTGTTCAGAAGTATGAGTCAGCGCAGTGCGAATGTGCGCCGGCATATCGTCTGGGCCTTCGGCATCGTGAATGTAGCGATCGTCCTCCGGTACCAGTTTAGCTAAAAAGTTAGCCAAATCCTTAAGTACATCCGGGTCAGCATTTTCTTGAATCACCAAACTAGCAGAAGTGTGGCGCAAAAATAAGCTACAAAGTCCCGTTTTAATACCTGAATTCGCCACCGCATCTTCTATCTTAGGAGTGATTTTGGACAGAGATTTCCCTGTAGTTTGAATCTTGAGTATCTGTTGGTAATGAGTCATAGGATTTGGGATGTGGGATTTGAGATTTGGGATTTTCAAAGAAACTATTGCAAAAATATTCTCCTATTGTTACCTCTTACTTCTTCCTTTTTTATTCTGTAGGTTGGGGCCCGTGGAACGAAACCCAACACTCATTAATTGGATGTTGGGTTTCGTTCCACGGGCCCGGGAGCAGTTCAGTTTTGTAAAAAGCATTTTTTTTATTGTAGTGGGAG